>NZ_ALVC01000035.1:0-30821 GCF_000293195.2 Sphingomonas sp. LH128 | reverse complement strand
GGCCTTCGCCGATGGGCCGGCAGAGCGGGTTCCCGTTCTCGTCCGGACCCGCGAAGTTACAGGCGCGCTGAACCATATCTGGGCCGAATGCGCAGGCTCCGACCGGGCGGCGATCACCATGCGGGAGAGCTGGCGAAACGACCTCGACCGATGGACCGGCGAATGCGGGCTCAAGCGCGTTCGCTTCCATGGTATCCTGGCCGACGAACTCGGTGTCATGGCGCCCTCGATCCTCAACCGGAATCGGCCGTCACCGAACTTTCGCAACGTGTTCGAGGTCTACGACGGCCTCGTCGCACGCGGGGTCGATCCGTTCGTCGAGGTGGGGTTCATGCCCTCGGGGTTGGCCTCCGGCGCCGGAGAGTTCGGATTCTACAAGGCCAACGTGAGTCCACCGAAATCGACACAGGCGTGGGGCGAGTTCATCGCTACTTTCGTGCGGGCGTTGGCGGATCGCTACGGTATCGCAAAAGTGCGCGGCTGGAACTTCGAGATCTGGAATGAGCCCGACCTGCCGTTCTTCTGGACCGGCAACCAGCAGCAGTACTTCGACCTCTACAAGGCAACGGCGGTGGCGATCAAATCGGTCGATCCCCGGATCGCGGTGGGCGGCCCTGCAACATCCGGAGGCAAATGGATCAAGGATTTCACCGATTACTGTGCGGGTAACAACGCGCCGGTCGATTTCATCGCCACCCATGCCTATGCCGGGGGAAAGCAGGAGGAACTCTACGGCAAAGGTGCGAAGTTCTCGGTGAACCAGGTCATTCCAGACACGGTGCGCAAGGTGCGGGGCATCGTCGATGCCTCTGCTTTCGCTGGCAAGCCGATCTGGCTGAGCGAATGGTCGTCCGACAGCCCGGCCATGATCGCGCATGTCGTGCGCGAATGCCTGCCCATGCTCCATGCCATGTCGCATTGGGTGCTGTCGGGTTCCTACGAGGAACTCGGCGTCGCCGATTACATCCTCAAGGAAGGCGACATGGGGTGGGCGACCATGGTGCAGGGCATCGCCCGGCCCAGCTTCAACACCTACAAGCTGATGCACCGGCTGGGTCAGGAGCGTCTTGCCGCCGAAGGCCCGGCCCTGGCTGCGCGCGGGCGGGACGGCGCGGTCTCTGCCCTGGTCTGGAACCTTGCCGAAGCTGTGCAACCGGCGGGAATCCCCGGATCGACTGCGGAGCGCAAGGTCACCGGTGTGGGCAAGCGCCTGGACGTGCGGTTCGACGGCGCGCGGGCCGGTGCGCGGGCAAAGGTAAGGTTTGTCGATCAGGATCGCGGGTCACCGATGCCGGCCTGGCGGGCAATGGGCTCTCCGCGCTATCCCACGATGGCGCAAATCGAGGTTCTACGAAAGGCGGCGGACATCGCTCAGCCGGTAGATATGCGCCTCGATCGCAACGCGTCGCTGTCGCTGGACCTTCCTCCCGAGGGTGTGGCGCTGGTCGAACTGGTCTGAGCGCAGGGCGGTCCCCACTTGCTGGCCGGGACCGCCCGCAGCAGCGGTTTACGGTGTGCTGGGGGTGATCGCCCAGGCTACCGCATCCTCCAGCATCGCGACATACCTGGGATCGGAGTACGTCTCGGGCAGATGTCCGATCGCCGAATAGAACATGCGACCCTTGCCGACCAGGCGCGTCCAGGCAATCGGATGGTCGCCCATCGCCAGCTTCTGGCCGCTGAAGCCCTTTGTCTGATAGGTCGTCTCATCGATCGTGACCACCGGGCGCGCGCCGCCGGCGCGGGGACTTGCGCGAAAGCTGTACCATTCGTCCTTCATCGTCCATTCCGGAGGAAGATGGGCCGCTACGGGATGCGCGGGATCGTCCACCACCAACCGGGCGTTCTGGAACTGGGGCGCCATCGGATGGCCGACGAACCGCGCGCCCAGCAGCGTGTCGGCATACCAGTCCCAGAAATATACGGGGTCACCGGCGCTGCCATGGACACCGATGTAGGCTCCCCCTTGCTCGATATAGGTGCGAAACGCCTTGCGCTGGGACAGCGTCAGAACATCGCCGCTGACGTTGTTCCAGACCACTGCATCGAACTTGCGCAAGGTCGCAAGAGTGAAGGCGCCCCCGCGGTCGGTGACCGTGACGTCCCAGCCCTTTTCCCGAGCCATCGCTAGGAAGGCGTCGTGAGCGGCGTTGAAGCCGGGCGTATCCTTGAACCCGTTGATCTTTTCGAACATCAGGATGTGTGGTTTGCCGGTAGGCAAATTCACACGAAGGGGATCGTTGTCGTATCGCGCGCACCGTGCCTTGCGATCGGCGGCCGTGACCGGCAGCCGGACCAGTTCCCGATCGAGGCCGGTGATCGCGTTCCCATCCATGCCAAGCATCGTACCGGCATCCTTCAGTGCCAGGATCGCCGAGAAACTTGGCGCATCGCTCGCCAGGAACTGGGTCGGTACTTTGGCGAGTCCGCCGGGCACCGCCGCATCAACGAGCGCACGGGCACGTGGGTTGAGCAGGACATCCATCAGGGGGCTGGCGGTTGAAAACGGCGCATCGCGCAAGGGGCAATCCGTCACGGCGCGGGCGGCTGCGGTGCCGCCCGGGGCCCATGAGGTCGCGGCCACGGTAATGGCGCCAATCAAGGAGAATGCCTTCATATCCTATTTCCCTCCCCGTAGCAGGCGAGCATCTCGCTGGCATGTCAGGTCGAACCGTCCTAGTCCATCCTGGCCACCGTGGAATGATGAGCCCTTGGGGAATGGATGACATCGCCTGCCCGATGATCGCATGTTTATCGGTCGATCCCGCGGCCTGGGATCGCTGCAAGAGCGCCGCGGGATGGATGTACGCTTGCGTGGCCAACCAACCATTCAGTAGAACGAGAGGATGACGAATCGAACCAGAATCCGCGAGGACGCCAGCGTTCGCCGCGCGCAGATCATAGACGAAGCGATAAAGCTGATCGGCCGCCTCGGCTTTCGCGGATTTACGATTCAGGGACTTGCATCGCAATGCGGGCTCTCCAACGCGGGCCTGCTGTATTACTTCGGCTCCAAGGACGGCGTCCTTCTGGCTTTGATCGACGAGATCGAGCGGCGCGAGATCGACGTGGTCGCGCCGCTGATTCCCTCGACCACGCCCGATGCCCACCACGAGGCCGGAGCATACGAGGCGATGGTCCAATTGCTCCGCCTGATCGTCGAGCGCCATCGTGAGAACCCTGAGGTCGGGCGATTCGTCATCGTGCTCCAGGCCGAAGCCATGGACCCCGCTCACCCCGCGCACGACTGGTTCATGGCGCGGGCCGAGGAGGCCGAAACCATGTTCGAGCGCACCATCGCACCGTGGTCGAACGACGCGCGCAACGTTTCGCGCATCATCCACTCGCTGATCCACGGCCTTACGCGTCGTTGGTACGACGATCCTGCGGCGTTCGACCTTGGAGAGGTTTTTGAAAGGGCCTTGCGCGCGCTGGTGTCGCGACCGGAGCCCGCGCGATGACCGTGCCGGGGGCGGCCTGCGTCACATAACACAGAGGTAGAGGCGGCGTGGCAGATACTTGCCATCGACCGTCTCACCGATAACAGTTGGGAGTCAAAAGATGCAGATGACCGGAGAGCAGCACATAGCGGCCTCGCGGCAGAAGGTCTGGGATGCGCTGAACGATCCTGCCGTGCTGGCGCAATGCATTCCTGGCTGCCAGACCCTGGATAGGGACGGCGAGGATCGCTTCACGGCCGTGGCCGAGGTGAAGATCGGGCCGATCGGTGCGCGCTTCAAGGGTAATGTCCAACTCGGCGACATCGATGCGCCGAATGGATGCACCATCACCGGCTCGGGCAACGGCGGCATCGCCGGTTCCGCCAAGGGCGGGGCGAAGGTCCGCCTAGCCGATGCGCCGGGTGGCGGAACCCTGGTCGCTTACGAGGTCGAGGCCGAGGTCGGCGGCAGGATGGCACAACTGGGCGGTCCGATCATCGATGCGACGGCCAAGAACCTGGCCGGGAAATTCTTCACGAAATTCGGCGAAGTCGTCGGCGGCACTGCGCAAGCGAGTGCCGGCACGCTGCCCGGCGCGGGATCAGCTGAGATCGCATCCGCATCAACCCTCCAGGCATCGGTCAGCAGGGTGACCGCCACGCCTCCGGCGCCGCTATGGGGCTGGGTGGCGGCTTTGGTGGCAGCATTGCTGGCCGGCTTCGCGCTGGCGCAGAGTGGTGCTTCGGGTTCGGTTATGCTGGTCGTGGCGGTTATGCTGATCCTAACCGCGGCTGCAGGCTACGCCGCTGGCCGCCGGGGAGGGCGGCCATGAAGCCCGCACCGTTCGATTATGTCCGCCCGTCCAGCATCGATGAAGCCTGTGCGATTCTGGCGGAGGCGGGCGGTGGTGCGACGATCATCGCCGGGGGGCAGACACTGATGCCTCTGCTCAACTTGCGCATGAGCCAGCCGTTCGTTCTCGTGGATATCAACGGCATCGCCGCGCTGCAGGGTGTCACGCGGGTGGAGGGCGGTATCCGTGTCGGGCCGGCCATGCGGCAGGCCGATGCGCTGCGCAGCGAAATCCTGGCCTCCGACCTGCCCGTCTTCATCCGGGCCTTGTCCCATGTCGGGCATTACCAGACCCGCAACCGTGGTACGATCGGCGGTTCGGTGGCGCTTGGCGAACCGGCGGCGGAAATGCCGGCGACTGCCGTGGCGCTCGGGGCCATGATCGAGATCACCTCCGTCAACGGCACGCGGACGGTGCCGGCGCATGACTTCTACGTCGGCCCTTACATGACCGTGCTGGAGCCGGACGAACTGGTGACGGCCATCGTCTATCCCGAATGGCCGGAAGGACACGTGGTGCTGTTTCGCGAAGTCGCCCAGCGTCCGGGCGACTTCGCGCTGGTCGGCACCGTCGGTGCACTCGTGCTCGAACAGGGGCGCATCGCCCGCGCCGGGATCGCATGGTTCGGCATGGGGCCGACCCCGATCAGGGCGCGGCAGGCTGAAGTGGCGCTGCTGGGCCGGGCACTCGCCGATATCGACGCGGAGACGGTCGCGGCGGCTGCGGTGGCCGACACAGCGCCGTTCGATGATCATCATGCCAGCGCCGAATACCGTCGAACGGTCGGGCGCCGCATATTTGCGCGTACCTTGCGCGAGACCCTGGACCTGAGGAACGTCGCATGAGCGAGCACAGGATCGAATTGACCGTCAACGGGCGGCGTATCGCCGCCGAGACCGAGGCCCGCACGTCGCTTGGCGATTTCCTCCGCTTGGAAGGCGGCTACACCGGCGTGCACCTGGGTTGCGAACATGGCGTGTGCGGCGCCTGCACCGTGATCGTCGAGGGACGCGCGGTCAGGTCATGCCTGATGCTGGCGGTGCAGGCGAATGGCCAAGAGGTCACCACGGTCGAAGGGCTGGCGGGGCCGGACGGTGAACTGCATCCGGTCCAGGTCGCCATGCGTGAGGCACACGGTCTGCAGTGCGGTTTCTGCACCCCCGGCGTGCTCATGACGTTCGCGGCGCTTACCGCAGGCGATGCCAGGCCGCAGGAGGACGATTTCATCGCTGCGATGTCGGGCCACATCTGTCGGTGCACCGGCTATCAGGGCATCCGCCGCGCTGCCGCCGCGCTCGCTGCCGCAGCGCAGGAGCAACCAGCATGAACGCTCCCGGTCTCGGTGCCACGCGCTACATCGGCCAGCGCGCCTTGCGCAAGGAGGACCCGCGCCTGCTGACCGGGAGGGGACAGTACGTGGACGACATCGCCCTGCCGGGGATGCTCCACTGTGCCTTCGCCCGCAGCCCGGTCGCGCGTGGTCGCATCGTGTCTATCGACACCACTGCGGCGAAGGACGTTCCCGGTGTCCATGCGGTTCTTACCTGGCCGGATCTGGCGACGCGCCGGGTCGAGATGCTCAACTTCTTCTTCGGCAAGCCCGAGATCGAGATCACGCCGCTGGCGCACGGACACGTCGCCTATGTCGGTGACCCGGTCGTCATGGTCATCGCCGACAGCCGCGCCATAGCCGAGGACGTGGCGGCGCTCGTCGAAGTGGACTACGAGGAACTCGATCCCGTGGTGACGATCGCCGATGCCATTGGTGGCGAGCCGATCCATCCTGGCACCGACAGCAACATCGCCGCCGAGATGGGAGACGAGGAACCGGACGAGGACCTCGAAGCCGTGCTTGCGGGTGCCGCGCTGCGGATCAGTCAGAAGGTGATCCACCAGCGCATTTCGCAGGCCCCGATGGAAAACCGCGGCATCGTGGCGACCCGCGACGGTCCAGAGGAACTGACCCTCTACATCACCTGTCAGAGCCCACATCTGGTGGCGCCTTGGGTGAGCCTTGCGTTCGACCTTCCGGCCACTGCGATCCGGGTGATCGCAAAAGACGTGGGCGGGGCCTTCGGGCTCAAGAACATTCCCTGGAAAGAGGAATGTTCGGTGATCCTGGCGGCGCTGCAGATGGGGCGCCCGCTCAAGTGGGCCGAAGACCGCTACGAAGCGCTGACCGCGTCGAACCAGTGCCGCGAGGCGGAGATGACGCTTGAGGCTGGATTCGATGGCGAGGGGCGGCTTGTCGGTTCGCACGGCATCTACGATTGCAATAACGGTGCCTACCCGCAGGGCGCGGACCACAACATCGCCGTACATATGTTCGTGTGGTCCGCCTACAAGATGCCTGCCTACGCCTTCCTGACACGCGGCTGGTACACCAATACCAACGGCCTTGCCGCCTATCGCGGGCCATGGGCGATGGAATCGCTGATCCGCGAGACGCTGCTGGACAAGGCGGCACGCAAGCTGGGCATCGATCCGATCGAAATCCGGCGCCGTAATCTCGTTTACGCCAAGGATCAGCCGACCGTGACCTCGATGGGCATCCCGATCGAGGATATCACGCCGGGTGAGTGTCTGGAAAAGCTGGTCGCAGCCTTCGACGTCGCAGGCTTCCGCCGGGAACAGGCCGAGGCGCGCAAGCAGGGGCGTTATCTCGGGCTTGGAATGGCGACCTATATCGAGCCGACCGGTTCGGCCGGCAGTATGAACGTGATGACCGGGGAACTCGCGCAGATTCGCATCGAGCCCACGGGCAAGGTTACCGCGACGATGAGCACGCATTCGCAGGGCCACGGTACGGCTACGACGATGGCCCAGTGCATCGCCGACCGTCTCGGCGTGCCCTACGAGGATGTGACCGTGTTCGAGGGCGACAGTTCGCGCGGCGGATTCGGCCCGGGCGCGGCGGGCAGCCGGCAGGGAGTCATCGGTGGCGGGGCTGCGATCCGGGCCTCGGAAATGTTGGCCGACAAGGTCAGGCTTCTTGCTGCGCATCTGTTCAATGCCAGCGCGGAAGCAGTGACGATCGCCGATGGCATGGTACATGTCGACGGGGCGCCGGAAATGTCGCGGCCGCTCGGCGAACTTGCCGACATTGCTTATGCGGAGCCTCATCGCCTGCCGCCGGGGTTCGAATCCGGCCTCGAGGCGCAATTCCGCTACCAGCCGCCGCCGATGACCCTGACCAGCGCAGCCCATGCCTGCGTCGTCGAGGTGGATGTCGATACCGGCTTCGTGAAAATTCTGCGCTGGATTTCCTCGGAGGACTGCGGGACCGTCATCAATCCGGCGGTCGTCGAAGGGCAGATTTCGGGCGGCCTGGCGCAGGCCATCGGCATGGTCCTGCTCGAAGACATGCCATACGATGCACGCGGCAATCCCCTTGCAGCTACTTTCAAGGACTACCTGATGCCTGCGATCACTGATGTGCCGGTGTTCGAATTCGTCCATGCCAATACGCCTTCGCAGACCATCGGAGGGATGCGCGGGGTGGGCGAGGGCGGCGCGATCGTGGGCCCGCCTACGCTGGTGAACGCGATTGCCGATGCGCTTTTGCCGTTCGGAGAGATCGGCGATCTTGCCCTGCCGCTGACACCGGCGCGTATCCTCGACGTGATCGAACAGCGCGACGTGTCGGGCATCCATCACGCTGTCGCGGCGACGGCCTCGGTGCAGCCGCAGGCGGCTCCTGAGCCGGTCGGCGATGCGACCGATGCCACCGATGCCTTGCCTCCGGTCGATGCGGCGATCCTGCCGGGCGGGGCGGTGACCGCAGCGCAGGAACAGGCAAGTGTGGACGGCGACTGGAACATGATCCTCAAGACGCCGATGGGGCCGCAGCCGATGATGTGCCATTTCGAAAGCGAAGGCACGGCGCTGAGCGGCTTCACCGCCAGCCCCGAAGGGCAGGCTTCGTTCACCGGCACTGTTGAGGACGGGCACGTGCGGTTCGACCTCAAAGTGGAAAAGCCGATGAAGCTCACCCTGAAGTACGACCTGCAGGTGACCGGTGACAGCATCGCCGGCAAATGCAAGATGGGCATGTTCGGCTCGGCTAAAGTCACCGGCACCCGGGCCTGAGACCGGCCCCCGCCCGGCCAACCCTTTCGCGGGTGGTCAGGCGGGGCACCGCTCAGGCGACCGTCACTTGACCTTGTAGTTGGCGTAGACCGGGGTATCCGTCTTGGTGGAGATGCGCACCGAAGTCGGGAACCGACCTTCGGCGTCGGGCAGGTCGTACTCCTTGCCGACTTCCGCACCGATGACGACCTTGCCGTTCCAGCGGGTCATCATCTCGGGGTCGTTGTACATGGCCCATGCGATATGGCCGGTGTATTCGGTCGTTTCCAGCTGCCCCTTGAGATGTTCGAAGCGCTCGGGCATCGCCTCCATCATTTCGAGCAGGCGTTCGGTCGTCAGCGGCCCCATCCAGATCGACACTGCGGCGACGTTGGCCCCTGCGTCCGCGAAATCGATACCCATGTCGTGGGCCATCTTGTCCACCCCGGCCTTCTGCGCGCCGTAGCAGGGGCCGAAGCAGTAATGCACCGCCCCCGGCGATGACGTGAACACGATCAGTCCCTTGCCCTGCCTGACCATGTGCGGCGCGGCGTGCCAGCTTGCCACGAAGCCACTGCGCAGGCCCACGTTGATCATCTCGCCGATCTCGATCGGCTTTTCCCAGAACTGGCCGGGCGCTGAAATCGCATGGCTCTGATAGCAGGCATTGTTAACCAGGATGTCGAGCCTGCCTTCGTCGCGGATCACCTGGTCGATCAGTGCCTTGACCTGTTCGTCGTCGCCGTGATCGCAGCGCACGGCAACGCCCTTTCCTCCGGCGGCGGTGACTTCCTCGGCGGTGGCGTAGATCGTTCCCGGCATTTCAGCATCACCCTGCTGCTGCGAGCGGCCGGTGACGTAAACCGTACAGCCGTGTGCGCCCAAAGCGCGCGCGATGCCTCTGCCGGCACCGCGACTGGAGCCGGTGACAATCGCGACCGGAGCGGTATCGGACATGCGCAATCTCCCTTTTGTATCTTCTATGATATCGAGCCGTTTCCGGTCGCATTATGCACAGTAACGCGATCAGTCCGCGAACATGAGGGCGGGCGTTTCCAGCAGGCGCTTGATCGCCTGGACGAAATTCGCCGCATCCCACCCATCGACGACGCGGTGATCGCAGGAAATCGACAGGTTCATCATCTTGGCCGCCTCGATCCGCCCGTCGCGCAGCACCGGGCGTTCCACGACCTTGTTGGGGCCGATGATCGCCACTTCCGGCCGATTGATGACCGGCGTGGTGGCGATGCCTCCCAGCGCTCCGAGCGAGGTGAGCGTCAGGGTAGATCCGGAAAGTTCGCCCGATTTGGCCGATCCGTCGCGCGCTGCCTCTGCCAACCGGGTGATTTCGCCGGCAAGCTGCCAGACGTTGAGACCTTGTGCATTGCGCAGTACCGGCACCATCAGTCCCGCGTCGGTCTGCGTGGCAATCCCCAGGTGCACCGCGCCCTTCCGAGTGACCACGCCAGCCTCGTCGTCGTATAGCGCGTTCATCATAGGGTAGTCAGGCAGGGTCTTGCAGATCGCGGTGATCAGCAGCGGCAGCACGGTCAGACGCGGACGGTCGCCCCGGTTCGTGTTGAGGTCTAAGCGCAGCACTTCCAGCTTGGTCACGTCGATCTCCTCGACGTAGGAAAAATGCGGGATGTGACGCTTGGCCGCCGCCATGTTCTCGGCAATGCGGCGTCTGAGGCCGATGACCTTGAACTGCTCGTCGCCGCGCAGAGTCGTAGCGGGGCGATAACCTGCGTTGTAGCTGAGGAAGGCATCGAGGTCGCCGTGGCGGATGCGCCCGTCTGTGCCCGGTTTGACCTCGGCGAGATCGATGGCGAGAGCCAGCGCCCGCTCACGCACTGCCGGCGAGGCAAGGATTTTCGGGAGCCACCCGGTTCGCGGCCCGGCCGGCGCGTCGGCAGGCGGCGGAGCGACATGGGGCGCCTCGGGTACGACGAGGGCCTCCAACGCATCGGCCGCCGGAGTAGGCCGGGGTGTCGATGTATCCGCGGGCGCTCCAACCGGCACGGCGACCGGGGCATCGTCTCCTGCCGTCTCGAATACGGCCAACACCGCCCCGATTGCGACCTGGTCGCCTACCTCGCCCGCCACGGTCACCAGGCGGCCGCTGATGGGCGAGGTCATTTCGACCGTTGCCTTGTCGGTCATCATGTCGGCGATCGGATCGTCTTCCTCGATCCAGTCGCCGGGATTGACGTGCCAGGCTACGATCTCCGCTTCGGCGATGCCCTCGCCGATGTCCGGCAGCTTGAACGAATAGATACCCAAGTTCTCAGACCTCGACGATGCGTTGCAGTGTTTGCGCGACACGCGCGGGACCGGGAAAGTATTCCCATTCGAACGCGTGGGGATAAGGCGTGTCCCAGCCGGTAACCCGCTCGATCGGTGCTTCCAGCGCGAAGAAGCAGTGCTGCTGGACAAGCGCGGCCAGTTCGGCGCCGTAGCCGCAGGTGCGCGTGGCCTCGTGGACGATGACGCAGCGGCCTGTCTTCGTGACCGACTGCACGATCGTCTCCAGATCGAGCGGCATCAGCGTGCGCAGGTCGATCACCTCGGCGTCGATGCCCGTTTCGCGTGCTGCGGCAAGTGCGACGTGGACCATCGTTCCGTAGGCGAGGATGGTGACGGCCTCGCCCTCGCGGGCGACGCGGGCTTTGCCCAATGGGATGGTATAGGACGCAGTCGGAACCTGGCTTTCGGGATAGCGCGCCCAGGGTTCCACCGGCTTGTCGTGGTGGCCGTCGAAAGGCCCGTGATAGAGCCGCTTGGGTTCGAAAAACAGCACTGGGTCGTCCGAGGCGATTGCAGCCAGTAGCAACCCCTTGGCATCGTAGGGGTTCGACGGGATCACCGTGGTCAGGCCCGCCACATGGGTAAAGATGCCCTCGGGCGACTGGCTGTGCGTCTGGCCGCCGTAGATGCCCCCTCCATAGGGGCTGCGTATCGTCAGCGGCGACCACCACTCCCCGCAAGTGCGGTAGCGCATCCGCGCGGCCTCGGAGATGATCTGGTCGGCGGCGGGATAGATGTAGTCGGCGAACTGGATCTCTACGACCGGGCGCTTGCCGTAGCAGCCCATGCCGACCGCGACGCCGACGATGCCCGCTTCGGTGATCGGGGCGTCGAACACGCGGGTCTTGCCGTGTTTCTTCTGGAGGCCTTCGGTCGCGCGGAAAACGCCGCCGAAATAGCCCACGTCCTGCCCGAAGATCATCACCGAGGAATCCTGCGCGAGCGCCAGATCGAGCGCATCGTTGATCGCTTCGATCATGCTCATCGTCGCCATGCCGGTGTCGGGAGAGGCATCGGTTTCGGGAGCGATCGCTTCCATCGTCATAGTCATAGGCCTGACTCCGCCAGTTGGGCGCGCAAGTGCGGCGGCATTTCCTTGTAGACGTCGTCGAAGATCGTCGTGGGCGAAAGCCGGTCGCCTTCCTTGAGGGTGCCATAGCTTTCGGCCTCGCGGCCAGCGTCGCGTACGGTTGCCGCCACCGAGGCGACGAGTTCGACATGACGTTCCTCGGACCAATATCCCAGTGCCAGAAGGTGCGCCTTCAGTCGCTCCACAGGATCGCCGAGCGGCCAGGCTCCGGCTTCGTCGGCTGGGCGATACTTCGTCGGGTCGTCCGAGGTGGAATGGCCCTCTGTCCGGTAGGTGAAATGCTCGATCAGCGTCGGGCCGCCACCGGAGCGGGCGCGCTCGGCCGCCCACGCGGTAACCGCGTAGACTGCGAGAAAGTCGTTGCCGTCGACCCGCAGCGAGGGGATGCCATAACCGATGCCGCGCGACGCGAAAGTCGAGCGCTCCGAACCCGCGATCCCGGAAAACGAGGAGATCGCCCACTGGTTGTTGACGATGTTCAGGATTACCGGGGCCTGGTAGACGCCGGCGAAGGTGAGGGCATGGTGAAAGTCGCCCTCGGCCGTCGCACCTTCGCCAATCCAGGCAGCGGCGATTCTCGGGTCTCCGTCGCTGGCCGCAGCCATAGCCCAGCCCACGGACTGGCTGTATTGCGTGCCGAGATTTCCTGAGATCGAGAAGAAGCCCGCTTCGCGGCTGGAATAGAACACCGGCATCTGCCTGCCCTTCAGGCGATCGCGGCTGTTCGAATAGACCTGGTTCATCATGTCGACGATCGGCCAGTCCCGCGCGATCAGCAGACCTTGCTGACGATAGGTGGGAAAACACATATCCTGATTGTCGAGCGCGAAGGCCGCAGCGACGGCGACCGCTTCCTCGCCGGTGGACTTCATGTAGAAGCTGGTCTTGCCCTGCCGCTGCGCGCGCATCATTCGCACATCGTAGGCACGCACCAGCAGCATCGCGCGGAGGCCCGCGATCAGGCGTTCGGGTGAGAGCGCGGGCGCCCATTCGCCGACGGCGATGCCGTCATCGTCGAGGACACGCACCAGCGCGAAGGCGTGGTCGCGCATCGTGGCGGGGTCGGCATCGATCGGGGGGCGTGCGAGCGTCCCCGCCGCCGGCACAACGATGCTCGAGAAATCGACCGCATCCAGCGGCCGACAGGATGGCTCGGGAACATGGAGCCCTTGGCGGTTGGCCGGATACGTCATGACCGTGCGCCTCCGGAATCGGCCATGGCTGAAGGCACCCCGCCATGAGCAAGCCCCACCGTCTTGCAGGTGTTTTCGTGGACGCAATGAGCGCCTGTGCGATCTTTCAAAGTCAATCTCGCGGAAATGCGCCATCGAACCTGTTTCGAGGCCGGAACCTCCGCAAAATACACGCAAGTTTACTGGAAAAAATTGCGTTATCGTCTGTATATCGACCTGCGTTTGAATATTTTTTTCTTGAAAGTCGCATTTGGAGAAATGATGTGCTGACCGAGCTCGATGCCATCGATTTTCGGATTCTGGAGGCGCTGCAACGCGACTGTTCGCAGACCACAGCCGACATCGCCGAGGCGGTCGGTCTTTCTCAGGCTCCTTGCTGGCGGCGTATCCAGCGCCTGAAGGAAAGCGGCTATATCCGTTCGCAGGTGGCCTTGCTCGATCGCAAGAAAATTGGCCTCAACGCGCAAATCTTCGCGCAAGTGAAGCTCACGGCGACAGGAAGGTCCAACGTCGAGGCGTTCACGGATGCAATTCGAGAATTTCCGGAGGTCCTCGACTGTTTCGTGCTGATGGGCAGCGTCGATTTTCTGCTGCGGATCGTTGCCCGTGACATCGAAGCCTACGAGCGCTTCTTCTTCGACAAGCTGTCCCTGGTTCCCGGTGTGCGTGAGATAAACTCTGTCGTGGCCTTGTCGGAGATCAAGTCAACGACCTGCCTGCCGCTGGCGCTGGCTTAGGAAACCTCGTCCGATGCCTCGCCGGAAGCAGTCAGGCGACCGAGCGGGCGGCCTAAGCCAGCCCCGGTTGACAAGCCTGCGCTTGTGCTAACAAAGTGATACACAAGCTGCCCCGCGCTTTGGAACCGACGACGCGGGCGAAAGAGCCGGGGGAATTGATCGTGGAGCAGGCGCCAGCAACCGTTTTCGAGGATCTGGCGCAAGGCGTTTACCTCGAAGGTCTCGCAGTCGATCATGAACGCGGTGTGATCTGGTACAGCGACGTCATCGCCGGTGGCATTCATGGGGTGAGGGCCGATGGAACTCCCGTCGCAACGCTCAATCCCCAACGGATGTGGACAGGGGGAATCCTGCTGAACGCCGATGGCGCGGTGCTGTCGAGCGGGCAGGGCGGCATAATGTGGAACCACCCAGGCACAGGGCGATCGGGCTGGTTGATCGAGGAATTGGAAGGCGAGCCGATCAACGGCATCAACGAGATGTGGCCGGATGGCGAAGGAGGCATCTTCTTCGGTACGAACGACATCGAAATGGTTATCGCGGCGCGCGAATCCCGGCCCACCGCCTTGTACCGCCTGACGCAAGATCGCCGGGTCATACCTTTGGCACGGGGCCTCAAGTTCTCCAACGGCCTGGCCTTCGATCCGGTCCGCCGCAGCCTGTATTGTTCGGATACCTTTGGTTGCGCCTGGGCCTGGGACGTAGCTTCCGACCTTACCTTGTCTCGCCAGCGAGTGCTGCTTGCGCGGGAGGATTGCGACGGGCTCGCGCTCGACCTGCAGGGCAATATCTGGATCACCGGGTTCCGTTCCCCGGGGATCATCCGCCGTGTCACGCCTGAAGGCGTGGAGATGGATCCTGCTGTCACACCACCGGGCTCCACTACTCAAGTGCGCTTCGGAGGCCCAGACCAGCGCGATATCTATATCACTCTCGTGCCAGCCGATGGCGGTGATAGTCTTAAGGATGGCAAGCCTCTGTCGGGATCATCCAGATTGTGCCGGGGACGTTCGCCAGTACCCGGGGTGCTCGTCGTGCCTGCCGACTTCGCACTGGACTGAATTACCTGCACCCCAGGGACGAGGCTGCGCGCTTAATCCATCGTTCGCAATTTGATGATGTCTGCCATGTCCTGACTGGCGTTGCGGATTAATGTGCGCATGGCCTCCGAGGCGCCGTTCGCGTCCCGGTGCTCGATGGCTCTCAGTACCGGCAAGTGATCGTCGATCGAACTGTGCGGTGTCTTCTGATTCTGACGCATCGCCTTGAAATGGGTCGTCCATTCGATCGCGGTTCCGATCGAGCCGGCAAGCGTTCCCAGTGCGAGATTTCCTGATGCCTCGATGATGTGATCATGAAACCTGCGGTCGGCTGCCCTGCCTTGCGGTGTAGCCAGTGAGAATTCCTTTACTTCGGTCACGGCCTGTTTGAGTTCCTTGAGCTGATGTTCGCTGCGGCGGACGGCGCAAAGATAAGCTGCGGCAGGTTCGATCACGAAACGCAGTTCGAACAGATCGTTGATGAACTCGTCGTTCGGTCCGGTGGAGAACATCCATGCAAGGATGTCATGGTCGAGAAGGTTCCAGCGCCGCGTGGGGGTGACGTGCGTACCGGCCCGCGGCCTGCTTTCGACCAGGCCCTTTGCGACCAGAATTCGCACCGCTTCCCGATAGGCAGTGCGCGAAACGCCCAGACGTTCCGAGCTTTCGATCTCTCCGCCAAGATTGTCGCCGGGTTGCAACTCGCCGCTCAGGATGGCTATCCCCAGATCGCGGGCCACCGTTTGGTATATTCGGAGCGCTTCCCCGGTCTTCTGGTCCTGCGTCGTTGCCAAGTCGTCCAGCCTTTCACTGTCTATGCTTGCCGATGCGACAGGGATTTGTGCTCGTGTCAAGTTATCGATGGACATCGCAAGCCACGGGTTCGCCGGTCGGGGGCAACGTACCGCTTTTCATCAACGTTCCAGCGATGCGGTTTCCTGGAAGTCAGGCGCTGACCAGCGTGGGGGGCTTGTCGCGCTTCGCGCCTTCTTATATCTACCAACCATTCAGTAAGGAATCGGATGGTGGCAGTCACCAAACGTCGCACGCGCCAAAAACCTGCAGATCGTCGCGACAGCATTCTGGAGGAGGCCTTTGGCCTTATTGGCCAGCACGGCTTCAACGGTTTTACCGTCCAAGCGCTTGCCGCCCGTTGCGATCTGTCAAATGCCGGCATCCTTTATCATTTCGGATCGAAGGACGGCGTCCTGCTTGCGCTGCTCGACGAACTCGAGCGGCGCGATGCAGTAATCCTCAGCCCTCTGGTCGAAGATGCGGCACAAAGCCGCGAGACCGACCGAGCTCATGAAGCGTTGATGGTGCTGTTGCATGCGATGGCCGAGCGATGTGTCAGTCGGCCGGCCCTCGATCGCTTTGCACTCACGCTTCAGTCCGAGGCGATCGACCCGACTCATCCCGGGCACGACTGGTTCAGGGTGCGCGAGCAGATGATGCTGGACCTGTTCACGCGGCTGTTGAGTTCGCTTGTGCCCGAACCCGAAGTCACGGCCCGTCACATTTGTGCATTGCTGATCGGACTTGCTCAGCAATGGGTCCGTTCAGGCAGTGCATTCGATCTCGTCGGGCAATGCGACAAGGCGTTTGAAACAATCCTGCGCGGTGCGTGCGAACCGAGTGTGCAAAGCAACTGAAAAACGGGGAGAAGATGATGGCTATGGTTAGATTGAACCTGCTGCCGGCCGCGATGACCGCCGCGATGTTGGGGCTGGGTGGATGCAGCGTCACGCAACCGGCGCCTGGCGAAAGCGTCGCCGTCACAGCGCCGGCGCAATTGGACGACGAGGTTCTGGCCGCCGCGTGCACGCCTGAGGTGATGAACCGCGTCGCGCAATCGCTGGGCGGCGTTACTGTGAAGCCTATTCCCAATGGCGCAACCGTGCCCGCAGGAACGCGCTTCTATCCGGCCAGGGAGGGGGCTCCCGCGTTCTGCCAGACGGTGGGCAGCTTCGTCACTAATCCGGCGACAGGAAAAACCGCCAACTTCATGGCGACGCTTCCGGCGCACTGGAATGGCAAGTACATGCAGATCGGCTGTTCGGGGCATTGTGGCCAGTTCTTCGTCAGCGATCCGGCGATGCCGACCATCGTTATTACGAGCCAGGGCAAGCCGATGGATGCGATCAAGCGGGGTTATGCCGCTTTTGCGACGGACGAGGGCCACGTCGGGCTTGCCGGCGGCACCTGGGCCGTCAAGGCGTCCGGACAAGTCGATCAGGATGCGGTCACCGACCTTTACTATCGTGCCGACAAGGTCCTCGCCCGGATGGGCAAAGCCTTCACGACCGCGTTCTACGGCGCCTTGGCCAAGCGTCCTCAGGTCATCACGCACTCGTACTTCAACGGCTGTTCCGGTGGAGGCCGCGACGCGCTGGTCGCAGCCTCCTACTTCCCGACCGAGTTCGACGGCATCATCGGTGGATCGCCCTACAGCACGGCAGGCACTGCGTTCCAATTCGCCGGCGTTCCCATCGCGTCGCTGCGTTCGCCCGGCGCGTTCGTTCCAGCCGACCTCATCAAGCTGATAGACCCGATCGTGAAGGCGCAGTGCGACAAGCTGGACGGGGTGGAAGATGGCCTCATCCAGAACCCGGCGGCCTGCAATTTCCGTCCCGAGCGCGACCTGCCGATTTGCAAACCCGGCGAAAGCGGCGGCAAGTGCTTCACGAGTGAGCAGGCCGAAACCGTGAGTGCACTGCTCAGCGCGGTCACCGACGAGGAGGGGAACATCGTTCAGCCCGGTTTGTCGGTCAGCGAGATTCAGGCGATGTCGTTCATCACTCCAAAGCGTCCCGCGGATCTGACGGCGCCGGAGCCGTTTCCCGGATCGGACAACGGCGATGTGGCGCGCAATGGCTACTGGCCCCTTGCTGACGCTATGCTCAAGGTCTTCGTCCACGAAAACGATCCCGCCTTCCACACGCGCTCCGTCATAGGCTTTCGCAGCGGCGGCCCAGGCCCGGTCAGCAACTATCATATCGTGGTGCCGCGATCGGAGGTCGCGCTCCTGCACGACAAGGCCCGGTTGGGCACGGGCCATTTCGTGGAGAACTACGACGCGTTGCTGAATTCGAAGACGAAGCTGATGATCTGGCACAACCTGTCGGATACCGTGCTGACCCCCTATACTTCCTATAACCTGTATAAGGCACTCGCCAGGCGGCACGGGGGCTATGGCCGGTTGCAACAGAGCATCCGCCTGTTCAGCCTCCCCGGGACTCCCCACTGCAGCATGGGCGGCATAGGACCCAACTCCTTCGATGCGATTGGAGCAATGGAGAACTGGGTGGAAAAGGGCGAGGCGCCGGATTCGCTGGCCGCCACCTTTTATCCGGTGAACGGGTTCGGCGTGAAGGACTTCGACAAGGTTCCCGGTCGGACGATGCCGCTTTGCAAGTTCCCGGAAATGGCGCGCTACAAGGGACATGGCGACGTCAACGACGGACGCAACTGGGAGTGCGATCCACGTGACAAGCGGATGCTGCAGGTAGGCGAGAGCGGCGTGCAGGCCGGCGTTCGTAACTAGCGGTCGCACGGAGGGCGAGAACGATGAAACTGATGCAAGCAGCGCCTGCCAGTCGAGGTTTGAGCCGGCGCTCCGTCATTCGATGCACTGCGGCAGGCGCTGCCGCGATCGTGTTGGGCAAGGTCGAGGCGGGGGCGGCTGCCGGGCCGCTCCTCTCGTCGGCTCATCGGCCTGTCACGCTGGGGTTGACCGATGCGACCGTGCGCAAGGAGTTGCGCGAGGACTATGCGGGAACGCTACGTCGGATCGCCGCGATGGGTTATACCCATTTCGGATTCCGGCTGGCGCCCTATTCGGACCGTGAACCGCCTGAACCGTCGGCCGAGGACAAGGCGCGCATGGTACGCGACTGCGGAATGGCGGTGGGCGTCGTGCGTTATGGATTCGCGTGTGGCGTAGAGGAGCAGGTCGATGCCGCCGCGGCCATCGGTGCCTCGGTCATGGCCTATACTGCGGCGCCGATCTTCTTTTCCTCCACGCCGATGGGCGTTGCGACGCGCGCCCAGTTCGATGCCTGGCTCCCCGAATTGGGAAGGTTGGCCGAGGCGGCCCGCGCAGGCGGGCTGACCCTGGCCTATCACAACCACTGGTGGGACCATGCGCCGATCGGCGGAGAAGCGCCACTCAGGCTGATCGCGCGAACCTATCCACCCGGCCTCGTGGCCTTCGAAATCGATCTTGCCTGGGCCTACGTAGGCGGCGCCGATGTCTTGCATCTGGTCAAGAGCCTGAAGGAACGGGTCGTCTCCCTGCACCTGAAGGACGCTATCGGCGATGCCTCCCTTGGTCCGATGCAGCGCCTGCGACTGCTCGGAGGAGGCGACATGGATTTCGCAAGGCTCCTGCCCGAAATCGATCGTACCTGCCATGCGACCGGCTATGTCGAACTCGATACCACCGTCGATGGAATGGGGGACGCCTTGCGCGCGGCGGAGACCATCCGAATGATCAGGGGCGGCCGCAAGATCCGTTGAAGGCGGCTTTCGCGGCGCGCGGCCCCGGCTCGGATCAGGTCGGCATGATGCCGAAGCCCCGTCGCAAGGCGTTGATCTTGGTATTGGTGAACCACTCCCTCAGTTTGGTCGGGAACATCCGGTTGTCGAATCCATGGAAGACCCCCGGGACGACGAGCAGTTCGGTCTGAACCCCATTTTTCAGAAGGCGTTGAGCATATTCGACGTCTTCCAGACAGAACAGATCGAGCGTACCGACGCCGATGAAGGCGGGCGGCAGGCCGGTGAGATCGCTTATCCTGGCCGGAACCGCGGCGATCGGCACTTGTCTGCTGCCGGGAGGCACGCCCAGAAGGCTCTCCCATCCAAAGTGGTTGCGACCCGCAGTCCACAACAGCGTTCCGACATGCGGCGGCGGTTTTACCGTGGTCCCGGTCCGGTCATCCAGCATGGGATAGACGAGGCACTGGAAGCAGAGCGGCACCTTGCCGCGGTCCCGCGCGGCGATCGCGAGAAGGGCAGCGTGACCCCCGCCCGCGCTTTCACCCATGACCGCGATCCGCCTGCGGTCCGCGCCTAGTTCCGCGGCATGATCGAACAGCCACGAAAGCCCGTCGTAATTGTCCTCCAGCGACCCTTTCCAGCGGGTCTCGGGCGCAAGACGGTAGTCGACGGAAACCGCGACGCAATCCAGCGTCGCGCAAAGGTCCTGGAGCGCGGCTACCGCGTCGGCGGCCTTGCCGGCTACGAAGCCGCCGCCATGGATGTGCAGGATAGCCGGTCTCGCCGTCCCCGGGCGGGCATTGACGACATAGATAGCAAGGTCGTGGCCATCCTTCGCACGGATGACGCGGCGTTCGTGCGGGATATCGTTGCGCAGCTTGTCGGGGAACGGGTTTGGCGCGTTGCGCATCTGCTCCAATCCATCGCGGGTCATCGGCGGACCCGCACTGCTGAACTGCGCGAGCGGCCCGGCGAAGGCGCGATATTCGGGGTGCAGCAGTTCGGGAGGCACGGCAGGCGCAGGCGGGGCGGGAGGAGGAGCGGCGGCTAGCACGCGCATCGGTGTGCCGACCGATGTGGCGGCGGCAGTCAGCGCACCGCCGATCATGGTGCGTCTATCGAGTATCATCGTGGCCTCTCCCTGCAGTGTGATCCGCTCCCTGATCACGCCGATTGGACGAGAGATGACGAATCATGAAAACGGCTTGTCAGACAAATTTAATATAACTAACCATTCAGTCGGTAAGAAGACAAGGTCGTTCGACTCGTGGCAATGCGCGCGGACCTGAAGGGAAGGGAAAAGGATAATGGCTGAGGCGAGGTTATCGCGAATCCGGTCTACCGTGCGGTTGAACACGAGCCTTGGCATCGCCATCGCCGCGGCGCTTGTCGCCGGGTGCACCACCGGGGAGGAGGCGCCGTTGGCGGCCGCACCCGCTTCGCCGTCTGGATCGGTCGACCTTGCGCACATGTGCAATGCCGCAGATATTCAGAAGATCGCCGATAGCCTGACCACCAAGGTCACGCTTGGCCGGATCGCCAACATTCCCGGGCCGGCCTATGCGGACGGCATCAAGTTCTTTCCGGCCGCGGGTGACGTGCCAGCCTTCTGTCAGGTGACCGGGAGTTACGTCACCAATCCGGCCACCGGCAAGACCTCTAATTTCCTCGCTACTTTGCCGGAAAACTGGAACGGCAAGTACCTTCAGCTTGGATGCGGAGGACATTGCGGGACATTCGCCGTCAGCAACCCGGCAGCGCCGACAATTACGATCACCAACCAGGGCACCCCCGGCCAGATCATGCGCAAGGGCTATGCCGCCTTCGCGACCGACGAGGGCCATACCGAGATGACCGCCAGCAGCTGGGCCGTGAAGGGGCCGGGCAAGGTTGATCAGGATGCGATCGACGATTTCCTCTATCGCTCGCAGCAGGTGCTGGCGAAGATGGGCAAGGAATTCACCCGCGCCTTCTATGCGCAGGAAAGCGGCGCGCCGCAGGCGATCTCTCGCTCCTACTTCAGCGGCTGCTCCGGCGGTGGCCGCGATGCGCTGGTCGCGGCGTCCTTCATGCCCGGTGAGTTCGACGGGATCATCGCCGGTTCGCCGTATGACATCGTCGGCCGATCGTTCCATTCCACCGCGACGACCTTCGCATCCATCCGTTTCAAGGATGCCGGGATCACGCAGGGGCAACTCGACTTCGTCCAGCACACGGTCATGGATCAGTGCGACGGCCTGGACGGGGTCAAGGTTGGGCTGATCCAGAACCCCATGGCCTGCAATTTCAAGCCCGAGCGCGACGTTCCCGTCTGCGCCCCCGGGAAGACCGGCGATCAGTGCTTCAGCAGGCCGCAACTCGAGACGCTCAGCGCAGTGCTGACGGCCGTGACCGATGAAAAGGGCGATGTCGTCCAGCCTGGCTATTCCGTGAGCGAGCTGCAGAACAGCTTCCAGGCGCCCTATCCGGCGAATCCCGCGGCGGAGGATCCGTGGGCCGCGAACCCGATGGCGGCCGCCTTGTGGTCGCTTGGCGACGCGGTGGTGAAGGTGTTCACGCACCAGAACGATCCGGCGTTCCGCACCCGCGATATCGTGCAGCTGAGGGACGGAGGCCCCGGCGGTATCACCGCATTCCGAGGTGTAGTGCCACAAGCCGAAGTCAAAGCCGTGCAGGCGGCGATGCGCATGGGCTATGGGCATAATCCGGCGACGTTCGACACCTACCTGTCGCAGAATCGCAAACTGCTGATCTGGCATAATTTCAGCGACGAGAAGCTGACCCCCTACATGTCGGTCAATCTCTACAAGAAGCTGGCCGCGCGCCACGGTGGTTACTCCAGGCTCCAGCGGGATGCCCGCCTGTTCTCCCTACCGGGCACGGCGCATTGCAGCGGCGGTGGTCTGCCGATCGGCCCGGGAAGCTTTGATGCGCTGAGCGCGATGGAGAACTGGGTCGAAAAGGGCCAGGCCCCGGACAGCCTGCTGGCGACGCTATACAAGCCGACTCCGATCAGCGCCGACTATTCCAAGCCGCTGGGCCGTACCATGCCTCTCTGCAAATTCCCGGAGATGGCGAAATATAGCGGCTCGGGAGACATCAAGGATGCCGCCAACTGGACCTGTTCGAGCAAGGACAAGTCCATGCTGAAACTGGGCGAGAGCGGTCGTCGTGCAGGAGTTATCGACTGATGAGCAAGATTTTCACGCAGCGTCTGCGGTGGCGGACCGGAATCGCACTCGGCATGGCGCTCGCCATAACGGGAGTGGCCAGCGCGGCGACGCCTGATCGACTGGAAACCGGCAAGCAAGGCGAGACGACCGAGGCCGATCCTGGCACGATCCTGCCTGTGCCCTATTCGAAAGGGGTGGACCTGATCGGACATACCGACGTCGGCGGGCGCACCGGCAATCTCATCATGGCATGGTCGGGTCGCTGCGCTTACGTCGCGAGCGGGATGACGATCAAGCCGGACGGCAGCCTGGCGCAGCTTCCGGCCAGCGCCAATTCGGGGGTCGCGGTCATCGATGTCAGCAAGCCGTCCGCGCCGGTGACCGTCCGCTATCTCCAGGACAAGGGCGCAATGTTCGCGACCGAGACGCTGCATGCCTCGACGTCGCGGGGCAGGGCCGTGCTCGTCGCCAGCATCTATGGCGGCGTCGAAGGCATGAGCGCACCGAAGGAAGGCTGGCTTTCGATCTACGACGTCAGCGCCTGCGCCGATCCCAAGATCAAGGCGGAAGTGAAGTGGCCAGAGCCGGTGCATACCGTCACGGTATCCCCGGACGGACGCTATATCTACGGCACCGTGCTCAATCCGTTCACCGGCGCGGGCGGCATCCAGGTCATGGACATTTCCGATCTGGCGAAGCCGCGTTTCGTCGGCAAGTTCTCGGCCACCCGCGCCGATGGGAGCACGTTCCAGTTCGCTCCGCACGAACTCGTTTTCAGCCCGGATGCACGGCGAATCTACGTCGGCGTCACCAATTCGCAGGGCAGCGACGTCGAGCATGAGTTCAAGAACGAGCATCCCGGAACGCCCAGTGCGGCGATGGTCGGGCAGGACGCGGGCGGCCTGTTCATATTCGACAACAGCGACTTCGTGGCCCGCAAGGCGGACCCGAAGCTGAGGCTGATCGGTAGCGCGGCCCACGCCGGGTGGCATTCCCCGGCGCGTGCGCGCATTGGCGGCGTGCCTTATATCGTCAATGCCGGGGAGCTTGGGGCATGCCCGGGTGCTTGGCCGCGCATCACCTCGATTGCCGACGAGCGCGCGCCCAAGGTCGTGGGCGAATTCCGGCTGGCAATGAACCACAAGGAGAATTGTCCCGCCCCGAGTCCGATGGAGAAAGCGACAGGCGGCATGGTCGGACGCGCCGGCGTCGCCTCAACTCACTTCAACGATGTCGACAGCGCCGAGAATACCCGGCTGGGCCTGTTTCCCTTCATGTATGCAGGCCTGCGCATCGCCGACTTGCGCAATCTGAAGAACCCCGCCGAAATCGCCTATTTCAAGCCGGGCGACCCGTGCATGTCGCACGTGCGCTACCTGCCCGACAGCGGAAACATCTGGTTCGCGTGCAATTCCAGTGGCTTCTATGTCGTCGCGCTGAAGCCCGAATTGCGCAAGGCTCTGGGCCTGCCCGTACTCAAGCCTCGGCGTTGAACGATGGAGTGTAATGGCATGAACGGATCTGTATTCGATCGCAGGAGCGTGCTGGGAGGGTTGGTCATGACGTCGGCGGGCATCAGTTGTGCCGATATGGCAGGAGCGCAAGGCGCCACCGCTTCACCAGTGGTGGAAACCACCGGCGGCAAGGTCCGGGGGACGAGCAACGGCGGGTTGTCCCGGTTCTTCGGCATTCCCTACGGCACCGATACCGGGAAGCACCGCTTCCAGCCGGCGCGCGCGCCTGCGGCGTGGAGCGGCGTGCGCGATTGCAATGTCCTTGGCGCCAAGGCCCCCCAAGGCCCGATCACGCTGCCGGGCATCAGCGGCAAGATGGACCCGGCCGCACGCGGTATTCCAGTGATGATGTCGGTGGCAACGCTGACCACCGCAAAGGTTCCCGAAAGCGAGGACTGCCTGGTCCTCAACGTCATCACCCCCGATGCCTCTCCGCGCCGTAAACGGCCGGTCATGGTCTGGCTGCATGGCGGCGCCTTCGCGATGGGCTCGGGCTTCGATCCGATGACCGACGGCAGCGTCCTCGCCCAAAGTGGCGACGTCGTCTATGTCTCGCTCAACCACCGCCTGAATGCGATGGGCTTCCTGTACCTCGGCGCCCTTCACGAGGATTTCGCCGACAGCGGTAACGTCGGTATGCTCGACATCGTTCTCGCGCTGCAATGGGTGCGGGACAATATCTCGGCCTTCGGCGGCGACCCGGACGACGTGACGATTTTCGGACAGAGCGGGGGCGGAGCGAAGGTCTCAACCCTGCTGGGCACGGTGCCGGCCAGGGGACTGTTCCACAAGGCGATCGCGATGAGCGGTCCGGTGGTGAAGCTGGTCGAGAAGGCCGACGCCGAAGAACTCGCCCGCCGGACATTGGCAACGCTTGGCCTTGCTGCGGCGGATGTGCACAAGATTCAGGCGCTCGATTACCGAACCGTGATCGCCGCGGCATCGGCGGTACGGTTGCCCTCGAACGAGGGCGGCGTCGTTGGCCGAACGCTGGCGCCGATGGTCGATGGACGCTCGATCCCGGCGCATCCGTTCGACCCGGTCGCCACCACCCTCAGCAGCGACGTTCCGCTGATGCTGGGTGCGACCAAGGACGAGGCAACGCTGTTCATGGCCAGCGACGCGGCGCTGGGCGCGATGGGGGCGGACGAGGCGAAGGCCAGGTTCGTCGCCTTGATGGGCGCAGGCGGCGAAAAGGCGTTCGCCGCTTACAGGGCTGCCTATCCCGGTGACGATCCCAGCTACCTGGTGTCCTCGATGATGACCGACCGCCTGTTCCGGACCGGCTCGATCACGATGGCGGATCGCAAGTCCGCGCAAGGCGCGGCCCCGGTCTACCTCTATCGCGTGGACTACGAGCCGCGCGTCGTCGATCGCCTGTTGCGCAGCCCGCACGGGACTGAAGTGCCGCTGGTGTTCGGGACCAAGCTACCGGCCGGCTTCATCGGTTCCGGACCGGAAGTCGACCGATTGTCCGACGTGATGAGAACCGCCTGGTTGAATTTCGTACGGACCGGAAATCCTTCGCAGCCGGGTCTCGCATGGCCGCATTACGATGCCGGCAAGCGACTGAACATGGTGTTCGACACGAACAGCCGGGTGGTTGCCGATCCTGATCCGATCGCACATGACGCGGTGGCCATGGGAATGGCGTAACGGACAGTGCGCCAGCTCTAGCGGAGCCGGCGCCCGTCGCGTTCAGTCTGGAAACAGATCGGTCGTTTCGGCGGCTTCGATCCAGGCGGGCACTTCCGCTTCCAGCATGAAGCGTGCGCGCACCAGATTTTCGGCGGCGGCTCGCACTGCCTTCACGAACCCGGCCCGATTGCCGTATCGCTCCTCGAGCGAAGGGCGGGGGTCGCCGGACGAAACTCGTTCCCGGCGGGTCTTGGCGAAGGGAATGAACGATCCCTCCAGCCCGCACAGGTCGCCGCTACGACATCCCTCGCGACGCAGGTTCCAGCCGACGTTCGTGCCGAGCGGTGCGGCCGCTTCCATCGGCCGATGCTCGCCCACCGAGATACCATCGGCATCGGGGCGCGGCACGAAAAGCTGATAGGCCGCACCATGGCGTGGCGGCAGTACCGTAAGCCGCCCACCGCGCGCGCTGAACTGCGGTCCGAAGTCTAGGACGTCGAGTTCGGCCATCACGTCGGGCGGCGTGAAGCCCGGGATCGCGGGAAACAGCTGATGGTACTGCGCGATCGTCACCAGCCCGCCGTTTTCGCGCGTGGGGAAAGTACTCGGCGGCGGGGCGATTCCCTTGTCCACCCATTCGTCAAGCGCCACGACCATCGCTCCGCCCAGGCCTGGTAGCGAGCGTTCGATGGCCTGGGGGTTGATCCCGGGCGCGTTCAGCGCCTGCGCCGGATAGCGGGCCTCGCCCATGAAACCGTGCGGGGCGACCGGCGGGCTCAGCAGGCCATGGATGCCCAGGTGGCCCGACCCGGCCTTGTAGTAGAGACGCACGTTGTCGGCGATCGGGATCGCATCGCCGTGGCCGTCCACTACCTGGAGCGAATTTTTCCAGGTCCAGAAGCTGTTCTCGTCCACTGCCTCGATCACCACCGGGTCCGTTTCGGGGCGATTGAGAATGCCGTCACGGGTTCCTGTAACGGGATCGAACGACATTCCGAAAGTGAAGGGGGGCTGGGCGTTCGACAGATAGTCGGCATGCCCATCCTGAGCGGCGTAGAACGTGGGGTGGGCGAACTCGACATTGGCGAAAAGGCGGTTGGCGCCGCCGGTGTTGATGAACACGCCGTCGAAGATCCGCTCGCCTGCCTCGGTTTCGTTGAAGCCCAAATAGAGGTATTCGCGAAGATACATGCCGGTGGAGGACGCGCCATACGCATATGCCCGCCGCGCCGGGCGATCGGGCGTGAAGCCCAGCGGATTGGCATTGCCGTCGGTGTCGGCCGCCACACCGCGCAGGAACGTCGCGAGATCGCGCGTCACGGCATAAGCCAAGCCCATGACGATCGGGTTTTTGGCCGGATAGGTCAGTTCGTAGAGACGATCGGGGCTGAAGCCGTCGAACAGGGTGATGTCGCTCGACGTCTCGACGAAGCTGTCGAGGCCTGCCGGGCATGTGCCGAACGCCCACCGGTCGGCCGGGACGGCGACCGGCGGCGCTCCAGCCCGTTCGCGCATGACCAGGCGGGACGCGCCGGTGTCCCGGTCGTTCGTCTCGTAGGCCCGCCAGAACGGGGCGAAGGACTGGCTGATCATCGGCAGGGGTACGGAAAACTCCAGCCGGACCTCGCCGACGATCGGGCTTCCGTCGGGCTGCACCGCGATGGGAAACTCCGGGAACAGCTGAACGGGATTGGCGATGCCGTCGCCGTGCCAACCAGCGTCAACCAGTGCGAAGCCCATGCGCAGCTGCTGCGCCACCTGGCCGTTGACCCGGGCCGGGTCCGCGGCGGGGCCAAGGTCGGTATTGCCGCGATTGTTGATGTCGTAGAAGATCTTGCCGTTGCCCCGGCTCATGTCCACCGGCTTGATCAGGATCACCGGCGCATTGAATTCCACCTTGCCGGCGGCGTTGCGGGGCGCCTTGTCGAGATTGACGATGACGGCGTTACGGGGATTTGCCGGGTCGACCTCGAACCAGGCGCGCCCGGTAAGACGCTCATAGGCGCCCACCTCGCCCCAGGCGTGGCCGCCGGCGTAAGGTTCGCGGTGATCGATGACGAGGCGGGTAAGTGACATCTTGGTGGTCCTGGTCGGATTTCGCCGATGCCGATATCGGCACGGGAGACATGGAAGGTGGGACGAGTCCGTGCGCGCAGGCGCTAGCGGGCTGAAAGGCCCGGGTTGCCCGCTTCGAGCGGCAGGCGCAGCGAGTTCTGGAAATAGGCAACCAGCGTGAACTGCCCGATCAGCACGACGAGTTCGAAAATGCACTGGATGTCGAGTGAGAGCGCCAGCGTATTCCAGGTCTCGTCGCTCACGAAGGCATTGGCGTGCAGTTCTTCGGCGCAGCGCAGCACGGCACGTTCGTGCGCGCTCCATTCGGGCGCGGCCGAGCCTTGCGCCGTCATCCGTTCGATTTCCTCGCTGGTGACACCCAGCGCATGGGCCTGCTGGACGTGTTCGCCGAATTCGAACGGTGCCAGCGTCAGCCAGCCGGTGCGCAGGATGGCCAGCTTCTGGTCGCGCTTGGCCAGACGGCTGGCGGGGCCCATGACTTCCATGGACAGGGCCATGATCCGTTCCCACAAGGCACCGAACGGTAGCATCGTCACCATGATCTGGGGGACCTGGTCGATCGAAAGTCCAGGTACGTCGCCGAACAGCGACTGGCGCAGGCGGTTGGTTGCGGTGACGATCTCGTCCGCCCGCGCGGCACGGTCCACGCTTTCGACGCGCGGGGGATGGCCGAGCAGTTCTGCTTCGCGGCTGCGGATGCGGCCCATGGTCTCTTCGTCGATCGGCATGGTCAGTTCCTTGGTCTGCTCGGTTGGTCTATGGAAAAAAGAGGCTTCAGGCGGCAACGTAGCCGCCATCTACCGGTAGTGCGGCGCCAGTCACGTAGGCGGCCTCGTCACTGGCGAGGAACAGCGCCGCCGCCGCGATTTCGTGATCGAGACCCCAGCGGTTCATGGGGACATTGGGTAGCGCCGGCTCGCCCTGCCGCGGCACGCGCAGGCCACCGGACCAGGGCACCATCCCGGTCCAGGTGGTGCCGGGACAGACCGCGTTGACCCTGATGCCACGCTCCGCATAATCCAGGGCAGCGCTCTTGGTCAGTTGCACGACCGCCGCCTTGGAGGCCGAATAGCAAGAGAGGCCCTTCCATCCCACGAGGCCGGACGCGGAAGCGGTGTTGACGATCGCGCCGCCGCCGGTGCGCAGCATCGAGGCGATCGCGTAGCGCATGCCAAGATAGACGCCGCGCAGGTTCACCGCCATGATCTGGTCGAAGGCGTCCTCGTCCTGCTCGTGGAGAGGGGCGTCCATCGGCCCGGTGGTGCCGGCGTTGTTGCACAGGATGTCCATGCGTCCGAAATGCTCTTCGGCGCAGGCGATCATCGTTCGCACGTCCTCGGCGCGCGTGACATCGACGTGCAGCGAGATGGCGTCGTCGCCGATCGAGCGGGCCACCACGTCCTGTCCTCCGCTGACGTCGGCGCACAGAACGCGGGCGCCGTGCCGGGCGAAAGTCTCGGCGATGGCGCGTCCGATGCCTGAACCGGCCCCGGTGACCACCGCCGTCTTCCCCGCGAGGCGCGGCGCTGTCACCATCTCACGCCTTGTTCACGGGGCTTCCATTCGTAAGGGCGTTCGTAGGACGGGTCTTCCTTGCTCCAAAGCGCCTTGAGGAAGCCCTGGACGTTCTTCGAATGGACCCAGGTGCCGTCGCAGTCCGCCGAGGCCTCGATGGTGCAGCGGCGCACCACGATGCGCCATTCGCCGTTCCGCTTTTCCAAGCGGTCGAGATAGCGGCCGAAAGCGATCGTGGTGCTCTTGCCGTCCAGCCAGTACAGTCCGCCGATCACATAGGATTCGCAATGCGCGACGTCGCCATCCAGATCACAGATATGGTTCGTGATGTTGTGGCTGGTCATGTTGAAGTTGGTGTAGTGGCCCTTGTTGGCCTTTTCCGGGTACTCCGGCGCGAAAGTGACGCTCGGGCCGTGTTCATCGACACCGTCTTCCCACCAGCATCCGGCGATCTGTTCGACGTCCTGGCGATCACGCGCGCGGCTTTCGCGCTGAATGCAGTCAAGGATGTCCTGGCGATCCTTGAGATGCGCCACCGTTGCCTTCAGTTCCGCGAGTTCCTGTTCGATAGTCATATCTCTCTCCTTGCTTGCGTCCGGCGCTCGGGGCCGGTGTTCGCCATGGCGGGGCAGGGTCAGGGCGCAGTCTGCTCCGCGAGCCTCGCGGCCGCCAGCAGGCGCAGATCGGCCGTCTTGATCTTTGCGCTGCCCGTCGTTTCCAGTTCGTTTTCTCCGAAGAACAGCACCTTGCGCGGCACCTTGAAGCTGGCCAGCCGTTCGCGGGCATAGGCGCGGATCGCATCGGGCATGGGTGTGAGACCCTCCAGCGGTACGATGCAACTGACCACCAGTTCGCCCAGCAGCGGATCGGGAATGCCCACCGTCTGGACGATCTTCACCCCGGGGCAATCGCGCAGCACCGCGTCGATTTCGAGCGGAGAGACATTGGCGCCGCCGGTCTTGATGATGTCGTTGAGACGGCCTTCCCAGAACAACCGCCCCTGCGCGTCGAGGTAGCCGCCATCGCCGGTGCGGAAGAACCCGTCCTCGTCGAGCGTCTCGTCAAGCGGGATGCCGATGTAGCCGAGCATCAGGGTCGGGCTCCTGACCGCGATTTCGCCGCGTTCGCCCAGAGGCACCGTCTGGCCTGTCAGCGGATCGACGATCCTGATGGTCGATCCGGCGGTCGGCAGCCCATGGCTTCCCGCCGAGAGCCCGATCGGCGTTTGCGCGGGATAGACGGAGATCAGCGTGAAGCATTCGGTGTTGCCGTAGGCGCGCGGCTCGGTCCATTCGGCATGGACGCTGGGGTGACGCGCCAGCGGAAAGCTGCCGTCGAGGTAGCGCAAGGCCGAAAGGTCCGCATCGGCATACCCGGGCACGGCTTCGAGCTGCGGCCACTGATGTGGCCAAGCCAACAACATGGTGGCCTTTTCGCTTTCGATGAGCGGCAGGGCAGCCACGGGATCGAACGTGCGCTGCAGGACGAGGCATCCGCCCGAGGACAGTGTTCCGCCCAGCGCCATGGTGAAGTTGCCCGAGAAGAAAAACCCGTTCGCCGACCATGTCCGGGGTGGCTCCTCGATCGCGTACCAGGTCTTCCAGCGCCATAGTTGCAGGCAGATGCCGCGATGCGCGCTGAGGATGCCCTTGGCCTTGCCGGTCGAGCCCGAGGAGA
>NZ_ALVC01000034.1:0-9567 GCF_000293195.2 Sphingomonas sp. LH128 | reverse complement strand
GGGCCCGCGGGTTCCTGCACTGGAGGCTTTCGTACGCAAGCGCCCGAAACCCTTCACAGTTTAAGTCATTCCGTATTCCACGCTTGAACGTCCGGTCATACGGCGGAACCGGTCATTAAAATGCAACCGAGCAGCCGGACGGCTGTGCGATAGAGGTAGCCGAGCCGATTGGACGCGGAGCGGTTTTAGTCGCATAAGTCAAACAGAGCTGGGGAACCATCCCACGCCGAATACAGGTTCTGACCGTCCCAATAGCTCACATCGCCGTCGCGGACTGACCGCTTCGCGCGGAAGACGGTGTCAGCCGTCAGACGGTCAAGGCATGCCGGACCGATCTCAGGCACTTCGCGACCCCTCTGCCCGTAGCCATCGTCTGATATGGTCCGGGAGGGGATCGCCATCAGCAGCGCTGCGTGCCTTGTCTCCTTCAGGACGATCGCAAACTGATTCATGATGACGGTGTAGCCTGTTCGTGCGTGGACAATGCGCGGATCCCTGGGCGCGAGGCTCTGGACGAGCCGGGAAACCGCCTGAGGCGTAACCAGCTTCGACTTGTCGCGGATGATCCCGTCCCTCGCGTCCCTGCACCAGTCGCGCACGTCGGCGGAGGTGGCGAGCGCCATGGGGATGCTAGTCCGGCCGGCGAACTTCCGCGCCGAGGGGAGGTAGTCGGAGGTCGTCACGAAGATGCTCCTCTGAGCCGCTTCGACGTCGGCGACGCCATGCAGCGCAGCGACTGCGGACATGTCGATCTTGTTTCTGGGGGCGTATCGCTTGGCCTGCACCAGCGTGAGAATGTCGCCCAGCGGATCCCTCTGGAGCACTCGGACGTCGATGCCGCCGTCGTTTGAGCCCGGGCCCAGCTCGCAGGTGAAGCCTTGGGCTTGGAAGATGCGGAACAGCAGCGTCTCGAACTCACGCCAGGTGAGGCGATGCAGATCTTCTGGCCGCTTCGCGAAATGCGAATACAGCTCGTCGTGAACGTCCGCGACGTCCTGTTGCACTAGGCCGCACACCCACCGCCAATTCTCGCGATCGAGGAAGGGTTGGAGCAGCGGGCTGTCGTCCTCGAGGTATACGTGCGCGCTGACGCTGTCGCTCCGCTCATACCAGAAGCCCTGACGCTGGAGCAGCTCGACGAACTCCATGTCGAGACCGTCGAAGTCGCCGTCGAGCGCACGTCCAAGGTCGCCGTCGAAGTGAAGGATCGTGACCACGGGGGTTTCCCCAGGCTCACCGTCGATCCGATCGGCATAAGTCTGGAAACCGCAATCAACCCATAGTTCATGACCGGTCGCCCACTCCTGTATGGAGCGCTGGAGGTCGGCGACCACGACGTCGAGTTCGGCATCGGTCGGCGCCGATGCGGAAGGGTTTGGATCATGGCCGACAGGCATGTCGTGCTTCCGAGCCTGCTCGATATCGCATGCTTGCGTCGCTCCTGCCTGTAAATCGGGCCTCATCCGACATTCCGGCGCGTCCTCATGAGGCGGCAGGCGAGCATCTGATCGTCCCATCGTGTGGCGAACGTCTCGGATATCTCGAACCAGCTTCCGTCGTTGCCGGCTCCGTGGTTGCGTCCCATGCAGGAGCACTGGCACTCGTGGCCGACCGCGTTCAGGCAGGCTGGCGAGCACTTTTCCTGCTCGCGGTAGGGTTGGATCACGTAGACCGCGCCGAAGGCCGCGAGCGCGCGTTCCACGAAGTCATTAAACCAGGCCTTGGGTATCTCCCAGCAGCGCTTGCTGGCGATCCATGCCGGCGACGTGCGTCTGTCGTTCTGCAGCCAGGACCGATTCGTTTCCGCGTATGGAAGTCGCAGCCGCAAGAGCTCTCCCTTGCCGGTCCTGCGAAGGATCACCGGGATCTCGCGCTGGTTCCAGATGCTTGTGAGTTGCTCCGCGTCCATCCCGATTGCCCCCAGGTCGATCGTACAACCGTCGGCGGTCGGGTCGGGATCGAGGGCAACTTCGGTCTCGTCCCTTTCGGATCGGTTCCACATCACTCTCGCCGATGAACTGCCGCTCGTCTATGCAGTATCTGTAGAAAAGGGGGCTCGATGTTTCTCAAGCGCGTGAAGTTGGCTAACTTTCGTTCCTTTGACGATGCGCATCTCGAACTGCAGAAGGACCTGACGGTTCTTGTCGGCGAGAACAACGGCGGGAAGAGCAATGCGATCGACGCGATTCGCCTGGTGACGCTCCCGCTGGGTGGTCGTCGGGAGATTTACTGCGAGCCCACCGATGTCCGCTTCCAGTGCGGAGCAACACAATTCGAGCTGGAGGCGCATTTCGCGGAACTCTCGGTAGGCCAGCAGGGGCGCCTAATCTCTGCCGCTACCGATGCCGGTCTGACGAGTGCCTGCTTCGGACTGCGCTACGATGGCAGTCGGCAGGGGGCGAGACCGCAGCTGTGGGCCGGCAAGGACGGAAACGCACCCGAACCAAACTGCCATGACATGGTCCGGCACGTCTATCTGCCGACGCTGCGCGATGCGAAGCGGGCGCTCGCATCCGGCAACCCGACTCGCATCATGGCTCTCCTGAACCACTTCCTCGAGGGAACGACCGCCTCCGATCTCGCGAAGGAGCTTGCACGGACGCGCAGGCACGACGTGCTGGTGAAGGTCGACGATGCCGTCGAAAAAGGCCTTTCGGCCTTGACGGGCGGCGTGCGCCGGCAGGCCGCGACGCTCGGCTTCGCGTCGGACGAGGGGTTGATCGACATCGCCCGCGATCTGCGCTTCAAGCTCGCCGATCACGGCGTCGATCCTGAGGATTTGCGGTACTCCGGGCACGGCTACGCGAACCTGCTCTTCATGGCGATCATCGCGGTCGAGTTGGAGAAGGTCCGGAGCACGGACCTGACTCTGTTCCTCGTGGAGGAGCCGGAGGCGCATCTCCATCCGCAACTGCAGGCCGCGGTCCTGTCGTTCCTGCGTGAGCAGGCGGAGCAGTCGCGGAAGAGCCTCCCGACCGACCACGGTCCCGCGGGGGAACTACAGGTGGTGGTGGCCACGCATTCGCCGAACCTCTCAGCTTGGGTCAGCAGCGATAGGCTGGTGGTGTTCAAGTCGGTGATAGCGTCGGCAGGGACGGCGGAAGCGGATGAGCTGCTCGAACCCGGATCGATCGACGCCAGCATCATCGAGGACGTCCTCGGCCATGATGCGGATGGCGATGGCGAGGCTGCCGCGGAGTCCGTCGCGGAGGCGATCTCGGCCGTCGTGCCACGTCGTGCGACACGGTGCCTGCCTCTCGCCAACATGCCGCTTGAGGATCTCGATCGCCGCAAGGTCGACCGCTACCTTGATGTCACGAAGGCGGCCCTCCTGTTCGGCGGACGGGCGCTGCTCGTTGAAGGTATAGCCGAGGCGCTGCTCCTGCCGGCCATCGCGAAGCACCATGTCCTGAAGGACCACCCGGAGAAGCTCCGGCTCTTCAGGTCCGCCGTGTTCATCCCGATCGATGGCGTCGATTTCGCGCCATACGTGACGCTTCTCCTGACCGAACTGGAGGGTGCAAGGATTGCCGACCGCGTTGTGGTGATGACCGATGGCGACAGGGGGCTGAAAAAGGAGAAGGAGGACGAGGAGGGAGCCGACGACGTTCCGGATGAAGGGACCGAGGCACCGGCGGGGGAAACCGAGAAGCTCCACGAAGCCACGGAAGCCCACGAAGCCGAGGAGGTCTCCGAGGTCGAGGACGACGCCGCCGACGACGGGCTGCTTCCAGGTGAACGGAGGAAGCAGGCCTTGGAGAAGCTAGTCGGCAGACTAGGCGCGATCGACTACTTCGCGGCGGTCACGAGCACCTATTCGCTGGAATCGGAGCTGATCGAGGCGGGCAACGAGGACCTTCTGGAGAAGGCCTACCTCGAGTTACATCGACGCTCGAAGAAGAAGTGGCGCAACGCCATGAAACTCGATGGCGACGAGCGCGCTGCGGCGATCCACCGCATTTTCAAGAATGCTCGGAAGGGCGACTTCGCCCAGGTGTTGGCGCGGCTAATCGAGGACGGCGAGAAGCTAGCAGTGCCACCCTACATCAAGCACGCCATCGAGCAGTTGGTGGCCACGTGAGCGAAGATTACGCGCCGACCAAGGAGCAGGAGGCTGTGATCGGGCATAACGGCCCGGCTTTCGTGACCGCCTGTCCAGGTGCGGGAAAGACGCGGACGATGGTCGAGCGGGCTCGACTTCTGCTGTCAGACGGGCGGGATCGCCGCGGGGTCGCCTTCCTGTCGTTCACGAACGCGGCGGTCGACGAACTGGAGGTGCGCCTCCGGAGCTTCGGGATCCTGCCGACGCCGCTGTTCCCCAGCTTCATCGGCACCTTCGACAGGTTTCTCTGGCAGTTCTTCGTGGCGCCGTTCGGAATGGAGGGCTGCGACGTCACGCCCCGGCTGATCCCAGACAAGGGCGACTGGGTCGTGCAGCCCTATGAGAAGATGCAGGGGCTTCCTCTGAAGGCGTTCGACCGCAAGACAGGAAGATTGAACCGCGCAATCGCCACCGAGGAGGGCTTTGACGCGGATCGCGACGCCAAGAAGCACGAGGCTCGCGCACTCCGGATGCTGGCCTCCGCCCGCTCAAAGGGGCATGTCGATTTCGAGGACGTGCGCACCTGCGTGAAGGGACGGCTTGCGGACAAGGCCTTCGCTGAGCGGCTGGGGAAGGCCCTCGCAGCCCGTTTCAAAGAGATCTTCGTGGACGAGGCGCAGGACTGCAATCCCGACGACCTCGAGGTCGTGCAGTGGCTTCGGACTTCGGGGCTTATCGTCAAGGTGATCTGCGATCCGAATCAGTCAATCTACCAGTTTCGCGGAGGGATCACCGACGAGCTCGACAGGTTCGCCGATCGCTTCGAGGATGGCGACAGGCTGCCGATGAGCGGAAACTTCCGATCGACGCCGGCGATATGCGCCGCGATCGTCGGATTGAGGCCGCCCTCGGCACGCGGCGTGCCGGACCGTGCGCTCGGGAGCCACAAGGCCGATTCCACCGCCCTGCACATCCTCTCATACGGTGGAACATCGGTGCCGGCGGCGATCGGCGTAAAGTTCGGCGAACTCGTAAAATCGCATGGCATTGCGGTGGCGGATGCGCCCATATTGGCCTCGAGGCTGCAGAGCGCAGCCCGGGCGATCGGGCATCCTGTCTCGAAGGACACGGTGCACAAGACCCTGCTCCTGGCCAGGGCCGCCACTGATTTCCACTTCTCCTTCAACCTGGATAACCGGCGCGAGGCGCTGTCCAATCTCCACCGCGCGATCCTGCTGGTTCAGGGGCGGATCGAGACCGCTGGCGACTATCACCGACATGTGTTGTCGGAAGGCCTGGAGGACGGTCGTTGGCGTCCCGAGATCATCGATGCTGCGGCGACCCTGAAGTTTTCGCCGGGCATGTCCGCCGATGCGTGGCTCGACAAGGCCCGCCGCGCATTGGCACCCGGACTCGCGACACCCGGCGGCATCAGGCAGCGGCTGAAGTCTAGCAACGAGCTGCTGGCCGCCCTGGCCACTCCGCCCGCAGATGCGCATCCGGCGCGGACGATTCACTCAACGAAGGGCCTGGAGTTCCCCGCCGTGTGCGTCGTCCTGACGAGCAATAAGGCGGGAGGCATTCTCGAGCATCTAGAAGGGGCGGCTCGTCCCGAATTCGCAGAGGATGCCCGCAAGATCTACGTTGCGGCGTCAAGGGCGGAAAGGCTCCTCGTGATGGCGATCCCGAAGAGCCGAGCGAAGCGATTGGAGACCCTTCTTCAAGGGAATGGCTGCTCGACGGCCCGTCACGACATCTGACGAGGCGGTCCGTTCGCGCCCGCACGGCTATTCAGAGCTGGACCGGACAGCTGGTCGCACTTGAGTGGCTCGCTTAGTTCGAATTCCACTCTGGAAATATTGACGACTTGCTGTCCTTCTCCATTATGATGTTGGAAACGAAGAGAGCTGCGGCCGCGCTCTTCTAAACAATCGAGAAGGTCGGTTCTAAGAATTTTGAGCGGCTGAAAAGCCTGTGTCGCTAGAAACTAAACGAGGGGAAGCCGGACAGGGATATTGTTGTCGGCGCCTGGGGGTAAGTGATGACCGACTTTCGTTTTCTACACGCCGCTGACATCCATCTCGACAGCCCGCTCCGTGGACTGTCGCGGTATGAAGGGCTACCGGAGGACGACATCCGCGGCGCGACCCGGGCCGCTTTCGACAATCTCGTGCAGCGGGCTATCGACGAGGCTGTCGATTTCGTAGTGATCGCCGGCGACCTGTTCGACGGAGATTGGAAGGACATGGGCACGGGACTCTACTTCGCCCGCGCCATGGGGCGGCTGAACCAGGCCGGCATCCCCGTCTTCCTCCTTTCGGGCAATCACGATGCGGAGTCGGTGCTGACCCGGAGCATCCCCTGGCCGCCCAATGTGAGGCTGTTTGGGGCGAGGCGGCCGGAGACGCACACGCTTTCCCACCTCGCCGTCGCGGTGCACGGCCAGAGCTTCGCGACGCCAACCGTGATGGACAACCTCGTGCTCGCTTACCCCGACGCAACCGACCACCACTTCAACATTGGGATGCTCCACACTGCCTTGGCAGGTCGACAGGGGCACGCCGCATACGCCCCGTGCAGCCTCGATGACCTCAAGTCGAAGCACTACGACTACTGGGCGCTCGGCCATGTCCACGAGCACGAAATCGTCAGCGAGGCCCCCTACGTCGTGTTCCCCGGCAACACGCAGGGTCGTACGATCCGCGAGACAGGATCGAAGGGCGCCGTTATTGTGACGGTTGAGGATGCTCAGGTCACCACTGTCGAGCGCGTCGAGCTCGACGTCCTGCGCTGGATTCGTGTTGAGGTGGACTGCACCGACGCGACGGCGGATGCTGTCCCATCAATCATCCGCGCGTCACTCGTGTCTGCCTGGCAGGACAACCCGTCCGGCCTGCCGCTCGTCGCGCGGGTCTCGCTGACGGGACAGACCATGGACGCCGGTGCGCTCCACGACGGCGTGTCTTCTCTCCGCGACGATGCCCGCGCGGTGTCAGCGTCGATATCACCGGACCTGTTCATCGAGAGGGTGAAGGTGCTGGTCTCGCCGCCTGCGCAGGCACAGCAGATGGTGATCGGCGACGACCTCGAGGCTCTCATTAGACAGGCGCCGACAGACCCCAACCTAGCCGCCCTGCTGGCCGAGGACCTCGCCCCGTTCCTTATCGCGGCCCAGACTTCGCTCGGCCATTCGCCGGAAGAGGCCGATGACGAGGGCGTGCGGCGGTCCGCGAGCGATGGCAACTGGACAGCGGTATTGGAGACGGCGACGCTCGCACTCCGATCGCGTTTGATCGGTGAGGCGTAGAGATGCGCTTCGTCAACCTCGCGCTTGAGCGTTATGGCCACTTCGACAACTGCACGCTCTCCTTCCGCGGTGGCGAACCCGACTTTCACGTAATCTACGGCGCAAACGAGGCCGGCAAGACCACGTCTATGGCGGCCGTATCGGACCTGCTGTTTGGCTTCCCAAGCCGGTCGCCCTACAATTTCATGTACGACTACTCGTTGCTAAGGATCGGCGCCGTCCTCGAAGACGAGGGTCAGACAATGGCCTGCCGACGCAAGAAGGCCACCAGCAGAACGCTCCTCGGTTCTGACGATAAACCCATCGACGAGGGCCCACTGCTGGCGATGCTCCGAGGTCAGACGCGAGAAACATTCGGCCTATCGTTCAGCCTCAACCAAGAGGGCCTGCGCGCCGGTGGTAAGGCGATGATGGAGGCGCGCAACGATCTCGGTAGAGCGCTGTTCGCCGCCGGATCGGGCCTGACCGGGGTATCTGACGAGCTAGCACGCCTTGAGGAAGAAGCGGACGCCATCTGGGGTCCACGCGCGTCCAACAAGAGGTCGTTCACCGTCGCGCAGCGAGAGCTCGAGACGAACGCAAGGGCCATACGCGAGCGGTCGTTGAGGCCAAAGACCTGGCTCGACAGCAAGGCGGCGGTGGCGACGGCGCAGGCCGCGCTGGAGGACGCCAGGGGACGGCGGGACGAGTTGCTTGCCGAGATCAGCCGAGCGGAGCGGATACGGCGAATTGCTCCCTCAGCACGCCTTCGAAAGGACCATCTGGCAGCACTGGCCGAATACAGCGCGACCGTTGACATCCCGGCACAGCGCGAAAACATGGCTGAGGCCGCGATGGCCGACGCGGCTCTCGCAACGAGGGCGAAGGCCGCTGCCGCTACGCTGGCCGACGAGGCGACCAAACGCATGGAGGCGCTGGTTGCCGACGCGGAAATCCTCGCCCAGGCCGACCTGATCGACGAATTAGTGACGGCTTCGGGCGCGGTCGCAAAGGCTGGCAGCGACATGGTGCGGCTGACTACCGAGCAAGCCACGCGCGCTGGCCGGATCGAGCGCCTCCGGGAGGAGGCCGGAGCACTGGCGGCGGATCCACCGTCCCGGATCGCCAGCGCTAAGCTGCGCGAACTGGCGCTCGCGCATGTCGAGGACAAGTCAGCGCTCAGTGAGATATCCGAGAGCGAGCAGGAGCTTGAGGAACGGCGGCGGACTGCACCAGGCATTGCGCCGACGGTCCGAGACGGCTCGCCGGACGAGCTGAAGACAGTGGTCGCCGCCGTCGACGCAGGACGCGCGCTTGGCGTCGACATCGACGCCCGATGCCTGACCTTGCGGAGGACCGCCGACTCGGCCGCCGCCACGTTCGCCCAGGCGCTCGTCCGGCTCGTACCATGGAATGGCGACGCTGCGTCACTTCTCCAACTCCCAAGGATCGGCCAGATCGAAGTCGACGAAGCGCGGAAGGCGCTCTCCGACCTGACCACCGAGGTCGACCGCGAACTGGCGACCGCGGCGCGCTCAAGAGAAGAGGCGGCAGCGCTCTCCCTTCAGATGGAACAACTGGCATTGGGCAAGGCCGTATCGGCCGATGAAATCGCGAGCGCGCGGACCGAGCGCGATGAGCGCTGGCGTCCGCTACGCGGTCACGTCCTCTCAGAAATCTGCATTGATGCTCCCAATGAGGCCGTCTCCGCATTCGAGGCTTCGCTCGCTCAAGCTGACGAGCGCAGCGATCGCAGGTTCGCGGCAGCTGACGAGTCCAGTCGACTGACCGACATGGGCAATCGCGTCGCAAAGCTGCTGCTAGATGCCGATCAGGCGGATATTCGTGCCGGGCTTTTCGCCGAGCGACGGGAATCAGCGCGAACGGCGTGGGGTGAGAGGCTCACCGCCGCAGGCTATCCTGACATGGAGCCAATCCGGTTCCTTGCCTGGAGCACTGAGAGGGCCGCTGCGGAATCGGCGCACGCCGCTTCCGTAGCTGCCGCCGAGGAGGCCGATGCGACCATTGCCCGAAGGGCGACGGTCCTCGAGGCGCTCGCCTCATGCCTACCTGAAGGCAATGCCGCACGTCTGGGGAGCGAAGTCGCACCCGCCTTGGCCTCCGCCGAACGCTTAAGGACCGACTTTGAGAAGGCGCAGCAGCAGCGACGGCTTGACGAAGCCGAGGCAGCGCGGATCGAGCAGGATGCCGAAGTGCTTGGGCGGCGCAGGAAGCGGCT
>NZ_ALVC01000033.1:0-6439 GCF_000293195.2 Sphingomonas sp. LH128 | reverse complement strand
CGCCATCCCGAGATGATCGACACTTCCACCTCGCACATCGGCTTCCGCTGCGTTCGACGTTGAATCGTTTGCTGGCATTTCGTTTCAGTCACGCAGGTGCGCGACATCAATGCCTTTAGTCAGAGCAGAGACCGAGAGCGCCCCAAGCGGACTGAATGTCGGCTTTCCAATGGCCGCCTCTCCGAAGGCGACTGACCGGAATGTCCCAATTGCCGAACGCCCGACAATGGGTGGTGGATCAGCCTCATATTATACGAGTGGGCGATTTTCCCATTCTCGCAAATCGCTTATAAGCACCAAACAATTATGGATTGCCCCGAACGTTGATCTAGCATCCGATGAGGAAGACGATATCGGCGACAGACGCAAAGTCCAAACTGCCCACCATCTTCCAAGACGTGGCTGACGGGCACAGCTATCTTGTCACCATCCATGGGCGAGCAATCGCGCAAATCGGTCCAGTCGCACCGTCTGGTAGGCTTGCGCTCGCCGCACGCGCGGCCCTGCTTGCACGCCTTGAGCGCCAGACGATCATCCGTACCAGCGCCTGGACACGCGATGATTTGTACAATGGCGATCGGTAAAATACGCCGCGGTCACCTTGGCAGCGTCGATGACGGAACTGGCAGGCGACACGATCAATCGGCATCAATCAAGCCACTCGATCCCGACCTGCGCCTCCAGGATGCGTGCCGCATGAGCGATATGCTTCAGCGAAGGGCGACGGCATGATTTCTGGAAGAAACGCCCCGTCCCTGCCCGCTTGTCCAGTTCAACAAAGGAGATTTGCATCTCTTTTGACCGGCGACGGATCGCATCGAGCGTGGGGTCTTCGAACGTCACCAAACTCGGTTGTCTTCGGACGGCGCCGATATGGGATGCCTTGCTCTTGATTTGACACAAGCGCAGTCCGGGGAAGAGCTTGATGAGTTCATTGTCGGACACGCTGTCACGATAAGCAGCATGAAGGCGTAGCACTTCCTTGTTGGTCCAGACATGGCGCCGGACCACGATCCCGATTCTCCGCACACGATGCTTGATAGCTGCAACGGTCCGACCAGGCAGCAGGCGCCGCAATGCGCGATAGTCTGGGTAGATTTCCCGCAGCACCTGGTCCTCCACCTCAGACCAAATGGCTCAGATATGCCCTTTGCCTGATCGCTTCCGGAGCTAGGCATGGGCCCAGAATATCGTGGGTCGCCCGCCCAGAAGGATCATCGCCCGCTGGAGAGCACGCCAATCCATGTAGCTGGGCGATACGAAATATCGCCGCCTGCCAACAAAGGCGTCGAGGTCCGTCATCGAAAGGCGGCATTCGAACGCGCGTTTGCGAATGCTGTCGACAAGCGGCATTCCAGTTGGCGTGGGCGCACGCCGGGGGCGACGATATCCCTTATCGCGGGCCTTCCTCCATATTTGCGAGCGGGTCTTGCCTGGAAACATCTCGAGTAATTCCGACATGGGAATGCCTGCCACATAGGGCTTCCGCAGGCGAATAGCCTCATCGCTGGTCCATATCCGGCGAGAAGGTACGAGCCCCAATTGCCGCGCCTTGTGCATAACAGCTGCAAGGGTTCTGCGCGGCAGAGCCACGCAGGCAGCTTTCCTGTCGGGAAAGGCAGCGCACAAACGGGCGATCTCGTCATCAGTCCAGACCGGATCGCCGGCGATGGTGCATCCGGTTCGCTCGATATGACGGAGCAAAGCCATGCGCCCGCGTTCGCCGCGACTCTGACCATCAAAAGGAATCATGCTGCGCCCCGAGCGTTTCGGTCGTCGCTCAGAATTGGGGACAATCTATACGCCCATATGACATCGGCCCCAGAATATGACGCAGTTTGGAAGAAATCAGCTAACCCAACCGGCGGCACAGGATCTGTAGCCAGGAGCGCAGAATCCGGCCCAAAGGGCAAGCGTCGGCACAATCGGCACTTCAGTGCCCTACCCCCTTACGTCGCGAAGCGCCTTGCTGCATCATGATCGTGGTCCAACAGATGGCTGGATGTGCCACAGGCCCTGCGGGGTTCTGAACTGCCAGCCCGATCGGAAGGCCACGGTTGCAAGCATACAGGCTTGCAACCTGCTCATTGAACATGTGGATAGGGTCAACAAGCGAGGTGCGATCCCTGGCCCATCAGCAGCGGACGCGCCACAGTTTCCGACAGGGATTCTAAGCTGCCGTTTTTCTGTCGATGGAGAATCAGCCTGCAATCCGATAACGGCCGTATCCGGTCTTCTGGAGCAGCCCTTCGTGACACATGCGGGAGAGATAACAGCGAGGGATACCAATGCCTGTGAGGTCCTTGGTTCTCACTTCGCCCCGCTCGCGCACGAAAGCCACGGCACGTTCTCTCAAGGATTCTTTAGGACTTCCTGCTGATTTGATACGTTCCTTACGATCGCGATCACGCTTGCGAACCCCATGCGTGGGTTCTCGTGGCAATGACAAAGGCGCATCCTTCGCAAATTCGCAAGACTGGACCGCCACCTTTAGCAATGAATTTCTTGCCATAGCGCGATATCGTGATATGGTTTTTCTTGCTTCATCGGATACGAATATTGAATTTTTTAGACGTATACTGAAATGGGAGCCAACTTCTTCCGCTCCAGATCATGATCACAGGATGATGACCGCCCGACCCCAAGCGGGCGCGCGACAGCGGATAATACTTCCAAAGATCAGCTTCTTACCGTCTCCGATCGAATCCGGTTCGGCAGCGCGCGGCCGGCTGCGAAGTCGCTTACGCTCTGCAGTGTGGTCCGCGCGATCGCGTCCAGTGCTTCCTCGGTGAGGAATGCCTGGTGCCCGGTCATCAGCACGTTGGGGAACGTCAGAAGCCGCTGCAGCAGGTCGTCGTCGATGATCTCGCTGGACAGGTCGTCGAAGAAGACCCCCGCCTCCTGCTCGTAGACATCGAGGGCGACGCCGCCGACGCGGCGCTGCTTGAGCGCCTCGATCAGCGCGGCGGTGTCGATCAGGGCGCCGCGACTGGTGTTGACCACGACAAGACCCGGCCGCGCCGCTGCAAGCACGGCGGCATCGATCAGGTGATACGTATCCGGCGTCAGGGGACAGTGCAGCGTGACGATCTCCGATTCGCGCAGCAAAGCCTCGCGCTCGACGTAGCGCACGCCGATTTCGACCAGCCCCTCATCGACCACCGGATCGCTCGCCAGCACGTCGCAGCCGAACCCGGCGCGCAGCGTGCGGGCGACGAGAGCACCGATCTGGCCGGTGCCGACGACGCCCGCCACCCGGCCATGTAGATTGCGGCCGACAAGCCCGTCCAGCGCGAAGTTGTTCTCCCGCACCCGCGACCACGCGCGGTGGATCTTGCGGTCAAGCGAGAGCAGCAGCCCGACGGTGAATTCCGCCACAGCATGGGGCGAATAGGCGGGCACCCGCACCACCGCGATCCCGAGCCGGTCGGCGGCGGCAAGATCGACGTTGTTGTACCCCGCGCACCGCAGCGCCAGCAGCCGCACGCCTGCACTCGCGAGCGCTTCGAGCACGGCCCGGTCGGCTTTGTCGTTGACGAAGACGCAGACCGCCTCGTGCCCTTCGGCGAGCCGGGCGGTCGAGAGCGTCAGGGGGGCGTCGAGGAACTGCAGGTCGAAACCATGATCCGCATTGGCAGCTGACAGAAACGTGCGGTCGTAGCTACGGGTGCCATAGACGGCGATGCGCATCGTTCGACCTCGTTCGAATGGACCGGCGCGACGATGCCCGCCCCGGCAGGTCCTGTCCACCGCGGCCTTGCGCCGGACCGCATCGGGGCTATCGTAAGGCCATGTCTCGCATCCGCATCGCCGCCCTCTCCGCCCTGCTTCCCCTGACCTTCGGCGCGGCGCCGGCCCTCGCAGCGCTATCGCCTGCCGAACGCCAGATCGTGAGCACCGCCGATGCGGGCACGGAAAGCGATATCGCCCTGCTCGAAAAGCTCGTCGCGCAGAACAGCGGCACCCGTAATCTTGACGGCGTGCGCAAGGTGAACGCCATGGTCGCGCCCGAATTCGCGGCGCTGGGCTTCGAGACGCGCTGGGTGCCGATGGATGCGGTGGGCCGCGCCGGGCACCTCATCGCCACGCACAAGGGCAAGCGCGGGACGACCCGGATGCTGCTGATCGGCCATCTCGATACCGTGTTCGAGCCAGGCTCCCCCTTCCAGACCGCCCGGCGCGAGGGCACCATGCTGCACGGCCCCGGCGCGGCGGACGACAAGGGCGGCGTCGTGGTGATGCTCGCCGCTCTCAAGGCGATGAAGGCGGCGGGCACGCTGGCGGGCGCCAACATCGAGGTCGTCCTCACCGGCGACGAGGAGGCTGCGGGCGAGCCCGTCAGCCTCGCCCGCGCCGACCTGGTCGCGGCGGGCAAGCGGGCCGACGTCGCGCTCGATTTCGAGGGGCTGGTGATCGTCGACGGACAGGACTACGGCTCGGTCGCGCGGCGCTCGGCGGGGGATTACACGATCACCGCCAGCGGGATCACCGCGCATTCCAGCGGCATCTTCTCGCCGGAGGTAGGCGACGGCGCCGTCTTCGAACTCGCGCGCATCATCACCGCCTTCCGCGAGGAATTGCCCGAGCCCAACCTGACCTTCAACATCGGCCTCGTCGGCGGCGGCGCCACGGCAGCGCTCAGCGGAGACGAGGCGCAAGTCACCGCCACCGGCAAGACCAACATCATCCCGCCCGTCGCGATCGCCAAGGGCGACTACCGCGCTCTGACGCCCGAGCAGGTCGAGCGGGTCAAGGCCAGGATGCAGGCCATCGTCGCCCGTCACCTGCCGCGTACCGACGCGGCCATCCGTTTCAAGGACGGCTATCCGCCGATGGCGCCCACGCCCGGCAACCAGGCGCTGCTCGACCGGCTCAACACTATCAACACCGACCTCGGTTTGAAGGCCATGCCCGCGCTCGACCCGCTGAAGCGCGGTGCAGGCGACATCAGCTTCGTCGCACAGTACGTCGATGGACTGGCAGGGCTCGGCCCGTCGAGCAGCGGCGATCATACACCCGAGGAGCGCGTCGACCTTTCCAGCTTCCCACGCCAGATCAAGCGCGCCGCCCTGCTCATGACCCGCTTGAGCCGTGAGCCTGCCGGGCGCTGACAGCCTTTTCCGTCATGGTGCATGCCCTGATCCGCGCCATCGTAAATTAACCATTTGCTGCCATACGGCCCCGGCCATAAGGGGCCGCAAATGAGCTTTCCGGACGTCGATACGCTGCGCCTGTGCAGCATCCTCGCCTCGATGGCGTTCGGCATCGTCTTCACGGTGCTGTTCTTGCGCGCCCGCAGCGAGCGGCACTTCCTGTGCTGGGGCATGTCCTCGCTGCTCTACAGCGGCGCGATCCTCGCCTTTTCGTTCGCGCCGCTGCGCACGCCTGTCATCGTCACCCTGCTTTATGCAGTGCTCGGAATGACCAACGTGCTGCCGGTGGCCGGCGCTCGCCTGCTGGAGGGACACAGCGCCTTCGTGCGCTGGATGATCATTCCCATCGCCAGCGCCGCCCTGGGCCATGGCCTGCCGCTTGTGCTGGGCGCCGCGGGGCTCGTTCAGCCCTACGGCATCTGGCAGACGATAGGCGATGCGCTGGGCCTGTCGATCTCGATGGGGCTTTCCGGGTACATCCTGGCCTTCACCGGCAACGCGGCGCAATCGTCCGGGCGGCGCATGGCGGGACTGTCGATGCTGGCCTACCTGCCGGGCTACATGCTGTCGATCGTCGCGACGATCTGGGCGATGCCCGGAGACGAGTGGGTGGCGCTGCTGGCCATGCTGTCCGACCAGATCCTGCTCGGCGTGCTCAACCTCGGCCTACTGGCGATCCCGGTGGAACTAGTACAGAGCCGCCTGCGCGACGCTGCCTTGCGTGACATGCTGACGGGCACGTGGAACCGGGCCGGGCTGGAACACGTGGCGCCCCGCTTCCTCGTCGCGGGGGCCGGAGTGATTGCCCTCGACGTCGATCACTTCAAGTCGATCAACGACCGTTTCGGCCATGCCGCCGGAGACGAGGTGCTGGCGACCATCGGGCAGGAAGCGCGGCAACTGGCGGCGAAGTCGTCCGGGCAGGTGATCCGCCATGGCGGCGACGAGTTCCTCGTGCTGCTGCCGCCCGCGCAGGATGCACAAGCCTTCGCGCGGACGCTGAAGACCTACCTTGCCGACCATGGCGCCGGATCGGGCTGGGGCGTCAGCATCGGCATCGCGCATGTCGCTGCCGGGGACGCGACGCTGGGCGAAGCGGTGAAGCGGGCCGACGCCGCGCTCTATCAGGCCAAGGCGGCGCGCGCGCCCTTCGTGCCGGTCATCTGACGGCTCAGGCCAGAGCCAGTCCCCCTGCTCCCACGCACGAGACGACCAGCCCGATCTGGAGCGCACGGCGGAAACGCGGCGGCGCGAAAGGCGCAAAGGCCGCCGCCAGCACCAGCGCC
>NZ_ALVC01000032.1:0-6079 GCF_000293195.2 Sphingomonas sp. LH128 | reverse complement strand
GAGGATAGGCCCAGCGACGGATACGGGTAGTGCGGTAACCAACCCGCGGATGAGAGCATGATCAATCGTCGTCGATCAGGCGTCCGCGGCACACCCGCCAAGGTCAATGTGAACGCTGGTCTTGCGGCCAGCGAAGGGGTAAACTTGGTCAGTATCGCGGATGGCAGTCATGAGAGCGTATATCTGTGCCCGTTTTATGTGACGCCCCCGACTTCCGAGCAGCGCCGACATAACCAGCGCGGCAGTGCCGCCCAAAGCCCGAGACCCGTCCATCAACCTTGAAAAGCCCATCGATCCTGACCCGCTGAAAAACGCCGGCGCCGGCGCCGGCGCTCGCCCACGCCACGCCCCCAACGAAAGTCAGGCCCGGAACGCCGAAAGCCCGCGCGCCGATGAATAAGACAGGCTAGAACATGGTATCCTAATTGGCCGGTTGCGCCCCACCGGTCGATCCGGGGAATTCCCGAATAGAGCATTTCAGATTTCTTCGCCCCGACTTAGCGCGACGAGCTGCGCCATGCCGTTGGTTCGGGTCTTGGCGATGATCGATGCACGGTGATCCTCGACGGTGCGCTCGGAAATGCCCAGCTCCGGGGCCATCTCCTTGTTGGTATAGCCGCGCACCATGAGACCAAGCACCTCGCGCTCTCGGCGTGTCAGCAGGGCGGCGAGAGCGGCGATGCGGCATTCGCGGACCGACCACGCCAGTCCTTCGCAGACGGCGGCAATCAGGCGCCCCTCATCGATCGGCTTTTCGAGGTAGTCGAGCCCGCCATGCCGGCGCACAGCGTCCACGGCATGTGCCGTGATCGGCCAGGCCGTCATGAATACCAACGCGGTCGCTGGATCTTTCGCGCGCAATGCGTCGGCAAAAGCAAAACCGTCCATCTCCCCCATCTGGATATCGCTGACAACGCAGGCGAAACGCTCGGAGGCAAGGGCGGCCAGCACTGCGCCGGGGGCGGTAAAAGCGCGCGCGGTTATGCCATTGCGGCCCAGCAGGCGAGCGACGGTGGCGCCAAGATCAGCGTCGTCATCGAGCACCGCTACGGTGATGGAAGGCACGCCGCAAGCGAAGGCGTGGGTCATGCGAAAGCTCCAGCGAGAAGGGGCAGGGAGATGGTAAAGCGTACGAAGCCTGGTTCGTCACGGCGATAGAGGGTGCCGCCATGCGCCTCGACGATGGTGCGGGCAATGGCGAGGCCGATGCCCATGCCGCGGGTCTGGGCGCCTGGCATCTCCAAGACCGGATTGGACACGGTAATCAGCACCTCCTCGGTGTGGACGCTGACGGCGAGGTTGAGGGCTTCTCCGGGGCTGGCGGCAAGGGCGTTGCGCAGCAGGTTCACGAGCGCCTGCGTCAGCTCGATCTCCTGCGCATGGACAACGAGGTCGACGGGAACGGCAGGGCTCTCCAGCCTGCCTCCGGCCGCCCGGGCCTCCGAGGCGACGATCTGGCAGGCCGTCTGCACCAGCATGGCGACGGGAACCGGCGAAGGCTCGTCCACGTCGCGGCCACCGAACCGGCGCAGCCGGCGCACGAGATTGGCGAGAGCGCGGGCCTTGCGGTCGACGAGGTCGGCGCTGGCGACAGTGTCGGCGTCGAGGTGCGCGGTCACCGATTTGAGGTGGGCAGCCTCGATCGCGAGCGTCGAGAGGGGCTGACTGATTTCGTGGATCACCGCCACCGACATCGCGCGCAGGGTTTTGAGCCGCTCGGCCTGAAACAGCAGTCTGTTGCGCTTGTCCAGCAGCGCGCGCGACGTCTTTTGCGCGTCGGCAAAGCTGCCTGCCAGCCAGGTGACGAGGACCACGGCGGCCAGCCCCAAGTGCAGTTCGAGTCGCCTGCTGTCGTCGAGCGAGCCGGCCGAGTAAGGCAGGAACACCGCGACCTGTGCAAGGATCGCGAACCAGGCCGGAGTGCGTCCATGACGCAGCCCGATCCAGGCGCCGGCCAGCAGGCTGGGGATCGGCTGGGCACCGAGGCCGGCGCGCCACAGCGACGCCGTCAGCAGCAGGCACAGCGCCATTACCAGCCCGTCCTCCAGCAGCGGGCGCACGGCGACGCGGGGCAGGCGACGGCGGCGGAACGATCCGTCGTAAAGCGCGGCAACCCACAGCAGCAGCGGAGCAAGGACGAGGATGCCGAGCAAATCGCCCACCGCCAGCCCGGTCAGCGAGATCACGATGTCGGTTCCTATGCGATAGCGCCCCGCATCGGCCGGGAGCCAGGCTTCGAAAGGCACCACCATCAGCGCGTTGAGTGCAGGCGCGGCAACGGCAGCAAGGCCAAGCATCATCGGCGGCAGCGCCAGCGTGTCGTCGCGCTTCGTCATCAGGCGCCGGACCGCGAAGATGGCGAGACCGCAGGTGAAACCGGGACGGGCAGCGCCGGTGATCGCCTGAAGGGCACCGGGTCCAGTGAGCGCGAAGACACCAACTGCGCCGTCGGTCAGCACTTCGGTGAGCATCAGCCACGGCGTCAACCTTGTGCCGCGGTCCCACAACACTGCGAAGCGCAGACCCGCAGCAGGATACCAGAGCGAGAAAAACCCTGCCCCGCCCCACGGACTTGCCGTCCAGTGCAGCAGCGCGAAAGCGAACGCGTAAATCGTCAGCAACGCCGCGTCTACAAGGCCAAGCCTGACGGCGCTGAAAAAGCGGGGCAAAGTCGCTGCATTCATCTTTTGCCTGTGGCCGGTTCGTGTTCGCTGGGGAACCCGGATTATTCACGGACCTAGGCGGCGTGGACGAATTTCAGCCAGTATCTGGTGGTGGTGAGGTGTACCATGTGCATAAAGCTGGCAGCGAGTTGATCGTATCGGGTGGCGATGGCGCGGTTGATCTTGAGCTGTCCGAACATGCGCTCGATCCGGTTGTCCTGCTTATAGAGCGCGCGGTTAGCTAGTTCGTCGAGATACACTGCGACCTCGAAAACCAGATCCGAGGTGTTTTGCACACCTTCGGCATTGTGTTCTGCAAGCGTGTTGGCGGCTTCGCTAAGCGGGCCGAGGAAAGCGTTAGTGGCGAGTTGGACGCACCGCTGACGATCGGTACTGTGGTTGAGTCCCTGATGAAGGCACGGGCGGGCATCCTCGCCCAAATCCGGGCACTTGATGCCAAGGTCCGCTCTACCGCGCGCGGCAATGTCACTGTGCGGCACCTCATGACCGTGCCTGGAGTCGGCGTAGCTATCGCGCTCGGGTTTGTTGCGACTATCGACGATTCCGCATGTTTTCGCCCGTCATCGAGCGCTCGTGCCTATCTTTGGTTCTCACACCGAATTTATGCTTCAGGCGAAAGCATGAAAGCCGGCCGGATATCCCGACGCGGCGACGACTTTCTTAGGCGCAGTCTCTACGAGGCGGCCAATGCGCTGATGACGCGCATCGACCGTTTTTCGGGGCTCAAGAGCTTGGGCCTGTGCATCGCCAGGCGCGGCGGCTTCAAGAAATCGAAGGTCGCCCTGGCTTGCAAACTCGCCACCATCCTCCATGCCATGTGGACGACGGGTGAGGAGTTCCGTTGTTTGTCCGCAGAAAAGGTTCAGGACGCATAATTGCAACCCATCCCACGTCACGTTGACGTCAACGGAATCGTCGGCCAAGACGATGGCGCAGCCAAGGCCGATCCACGGATGCGAGCACCGGTAAATATCGGCGACCGCGAACACCACATTGGCCTGCTGAACCTGTCCAACGCCATGCTGAGGCGGCAACAAACTGCCGCCCTCGAAGAGAACCATGAGCCTGGTCGCCGATATCCCATCACAACATCTTGACCAACGTGCTTAGGGAACCTCGCGGGACACGACCGCGGTCCTCTCGACTGACAAACCGGCAGCACCGGTCGTGGAGGTATGCTGAAAAATGGGCGAATTCGTACACCTCCACAAATTCATTTGCCGCCATACCATTGCGGCAGCTGCAAGTAGGATGCCTATTGTGAGTATATTCACGATGACGTATTGATTGAGGTTAATAATTGCATGCGGGGGAATTATTCATGATGCGAATTTTATTTGGACCTGCAGTAATGTTCGGTTTCGGAGCAGCTTTTTCTGTGTCTGCCCAGACACCTTCGGGTGCCGTCGAAGACAGCGTGGGATGCCCCTCACTGATCGGAGTTCAGAAATGGGCAGCTGCTAACATCAGGAATTATGACGGCGATTATAGTGCCTTCTGCGGTGACTTCACCGGCGACGGCGCGAAGGATGTTTTTGCTGTGATCCGTTCGCCGACTGGGGGCAATTCCTCCTACCAGGATGCCGTGCTGTTCCAGAATGCAGGCGGGCAATTGCGTTTCCTGCGAAAAGTACCGCAATTTTTCGGCGATACCAAGCGTGCCGCCTTTGCTCCCGGCAAAGTGACGCTGGAATTGACCGTTATGCGCCCCGGCGATCCGCGCTGTTGTCCATCGGGCACTGAGCGGCGCGAAGTTGACGTAGCGACGGGCAGGCATGCGGCCATCACCAAAGCCGGGGCAGCAAAGAACGGAAATCCCAATGACGTAACCGTGAGTGTGCAATTCTCCGCGAGGGCGGCGACGCTTGCTGCGCGGAAGACAATGACGTTGCAGATTGGATGGAGCGGCGAACCCTTGCCTGCAAAGCGCGCAGCGGCATTGCAAGCCGGCATTATTGGTGAGGAAACGAGCATACTTCTAGGTATGGCCAACAAAGCGATCCCTGGAAAAGCGGGCCAGTATACACTTGCCCCTGAGACCTTTGAAAGCCGTTATGCGAGCTGGGTAAGGCAGGTTGATGTCAGCGCTAATATTGACATGACAAATGCGCCGTCGATCCGGTGCAGCGACGTCATGGTTCCTATCGCAGTCGCGCGCGCGAAACCTCTCATCGTGACATGCAAGATGACTGGAGAACGCTAAGGCTGAGAGGAAAGACTACGTCACCAAAAGAAGGGAAACAGTCGTTGGCCTGCCAACATCGTTCATGCTGGGCAGGTTTGTGAAGTGTTCCGGATGCTCCTATTTGTGAGAAGGAGCTTTTGTGATGGGCAAGACCCGGAACAAGTTTTCGCCTGAGGTGCGTGACCTGCTGCCTGATCGTGAAGGCGGAACGCTTGCCGCCTGGTTGAAATCCAATCCCGGAGCCGAAATCATCGCGCGCGATCGTGGCGGAGGTTACGCCAAGGGTGCTCGTGAATCGGCACCTCTGGCGCGGCAGGTCGCTGATCGCTGGCACATGCTGCGCAATTGCTTGGATGCAGTTCTCGCCGCGGTGGAAAAGTGCTACAGGCTCGTACGCGAGGTTGGACGATCGCTCGCGCATGACATGACGCCGATCAGGACACAGGACAGTGCCACAAGACCAGGGATGCCTTCGGCCGCCGTTCAAATGCGAAACCGCGGTCGCCAACGTCGACAGGCCATGTTCGATAGGGTTATGGCCTTGCGCGAGAAGGGTTTGAACATATCGGCTATTGCCCAGGAAACCGGGCGAGATCGCAAAACGATCCGACAATGGCTCATGGATCGCCAGCCGGGACAATGGGAGCGGACATTCCGGCATCCTGCGAACGCCTTCGGTGGCTTCATCCGCTCGCGGTGGGCGGATGGCTGCCGAAATGCCACGCAGCTTTACCGGGAGGTTTGCGAGCGCGGATATTCCGGCAGCGTGAAAGGATTCCGTCAGTGGGTGAAAATCCGAATCCGTGACGGGATTGAGGACGCTGCTCCTCGATCGTCATCGCCTCGCTGGAAACCGCCCAGCACGCGGTAGATCGTTCGGCTACTCGGCGCAGCCAAAGACACGGTTCGCCCCAGCGACATGCTCTTCATCGATGCCTTGCGCGCCGTCTCACCGGTCATTGCGCAAGCTGCTGATCTCGGACGCGAGTTCCATGACATACTGGTCGAGCGCAAAGCCGACGTACTCGATGGATGGTTGGCATCGGCACTTGAGAGCCCCATCGCATCCTTCGCTCGCGGACTCATGCCCAAGTTGAACAGTGCTAGCGGAACACGCAGGGAACGCGAGACCATAAGTATCTGATTTTGCGGTGAGTGGATTTTGCGGCAAAATCGGGTGTGCTAACAACATTTTTGCTGTGACTGTCGG
>NZ_ALVC01000031.1:0-61308 GCF_000293195.2 Sphingomonas sp. LH128 | reverse complement strand
GGCCTGCTGCTCCAGCGCCATAGCGGCAAGGCAGACGATCGTCGTCACGACGGGCGCGTCGCGGTTGATACCCGCAACACCCGCTGGTGCTCCGACGGCTTCGAGATCGGCTGCGACAACGGCGAGAAGGTGCGCGTCGCCTTCTCCCTGGATTGCTGCGATCGCGAGGCAATGGGCTTCGTGGCCACCACCGCAGGCATATCCGCCGAGGACGTGCGCGATCTGATGACCGCCACCGTCGAGCACCGCTTCGGCCGCGTGAACCGCTTGCCTTCCACCATCGAATGGCTGACAGATAACGGCAGCTGCTACACCGCCAAGGAGACTCGCCGCTTCGCACGCGAGATCAACCTCAGACCCCGGACAACACCCATCGAAAGCCCGCAATCCAACGGCATGGCAGAGGCGTTCGTGCGGACCATGAAGCGAGACTACGTCCGCGTCGCCGAAAAGCCCAACGCCAAGGCCGTGATCAGCCAGCTACCAAGCTGGTTCCACCACTACAACAACGTCCACCCGCATCGCGCCCTTGGCTATCTCGCCCCGCGCGAATACATCACACGTTCAACCAGTGAGGAACTGTCCGGGAATTAAGGGGCAACGACATCTATTATCTCAAGGAAAAGGGCACTGACTACACCCCGATGGAATTCGGGTTTGCCCAGTTCTTTACTGGCGGCGACATCGACAACGACAGCTATGCCTCATACCTGCAGGCCACCTTCAAGGTGACCGACCGGTTCTCGATCACGCCGGGCATCCGCTACACTAACGAGACCAAGCGGTTCGACCCGTCTGTGCAGACGATCTTCAACGACCGCTCGCAACTCGATCCAGTGCTGGCATCGGTCTATCCGCAGGGCGCATTCGTCGCGTTCAGCCAGTGCCTCGTCGGACAGGCAAACCCGGCGGCCAACCTGTTCCCGTCAGGCCCGCTGGCCGGTTTCCCGCTACCGAACTGCACGCCTTCGGCGACCAACCCGGGCGGCAACCACACGATGCCGGCCATCGAGGTTTCGGCCAAGGCCAAGGAGTGGACCCCGGCGATCTCGGCGGACTACAAGATAACCGACAATTCGCTGATCTATGCGTCCTATTCGAAAGGCTTCAAGAACGGCGGGTTCAGCCAGCGCATCTTCCCAGCTGAAATCGCGACCCCCTCGTTCACGCCGGAATTCGTCGAATCCTACGAAATCGGCCTGAAGAACGAACTGTTCAACCGGCGCCTGCGCCTGAACATCGCGGCGTTCCTTTCCGATTACAGCGACATGCAGATCACTGTGAACGAAGGGATCGCTCCGAAGGTTCGCAACGCCGGTGCCGGCCGGATCAAGGGCTTCGAGATCGAAGGCGAAGCTGCCCCGATCGAACAGGTTCGCGTGAACTTCGGCGTGGGTTATCTCGATGCCTACTACACCAAGATCGATCCGAGCGCGGCGCCAGTCACGCTGGATTCGAAGTTCGCCTTCGTTCCCAAGTGGACAGCTTCGGCCGCGATCAACGCCGACGTCTATGAAGGCAGCATGGGCAAGCTGACCCTGCGCGGCGATTGGTCCTACCAGAGCGGCACCTTCAAGGATGCAGTCAACAGCCCGCAACTGTTCCAGCCCGCGTACAGCGTGTTCGGCACCAGTGCCTCGTTCACCGACAGGAGTGAGCACTTCACCCTGACTGCGGGCGTCACGAACCTGACCGACAAGCGCTATCTGCAGGGCGGCTATGTCGATCTCAACGTCGGCGGCGCCGCAACGGCCAGCTTCTCGCGTCCGCGCGAATGGTTCCTCAAGCTCGCCTACAAGTACTGATGAAGGCCCGAGGGCGGCGGACCGCCACCGCCCTCACCCTTGCCTCGACGGGCAAGGCCAGAACAGAATAACTAAGGAGAAATCCGATGGACGGACTGCGCTATTTTCTCATTCCGGTCATGACCTTGGCGGGCGTTATCGGATTCATGCTCGGCGGCAGCTACGTCTGGCTGGGCGCGGCGACCTTTCCGGTGTTGATGACGCTGGATATCCTGCTGCCGGCGGACCACAAGATGCGCGCGCAGGGCACGGCACTGCTTGGCGATTTCGCCATGTACCTCCAGCTCCCGTGCATGATCCTGCTGGTCTGGGCCTTTGCCCGATCGGTTGCGACCGCGATCAACCCGATCACCGGCGCCGACAATTCAAGCTGGCAACTGGCCGGATCGCTGCTCAGCCTGGGTTGGCTCTCGGCGGTGCCGACCCTGCCGGTGGCGCATGAGCTGATGCACCGCCGCCACTGGTTTCCTCGCTATGTCGCCAAGTGTCTGAGCGCGTTCTACGGCGACCCCAATCGCGATATTGCCCATATCGTCACCCACCACGTCCATCTCGACACGGCCAAGGATAGCGATACCCCTCGGCGCGGGCAGACCATCTACAGCTTCGTGTTCCAGGCGAGTTGGGGTTCCTACAAGGATACTTGGGAAAAGTCGGCCGAAATCCTCCGCAAGCTTGGCCATGCTTCGCTGGGATGGCGCAATCCGGTGTGGCTACTGCCGCTCTTATCGGGCAGTATCATCGTCTTTGTGGGCTTGACGGCAGGCCTTGGCGCGGCGCTGACCGCTGTCGGCGCGATGGTAATGGCCAAGATGTTCGTGGAGGGGTTCAACTACTTCCAGCACTATGGCCTGATCCGGGTCGAAGGGGCGCCGATCGAGCTCCATCACGCCTGGAACCACCTTGGCGCGATCGTCCGGCCGATCGGTGCGGAAATCACCAACCACATCAACCATCACCTTGACGGGCATATCCCCTTCTATGCGCTGAAGCCCGAACCGCAAGCGCCGCAGATGCCCTCACTGTTCCTGTGCTTCGCCGCCGGACTGATCCCGCCGGTCTGGTTCCGCTTCATCGCGCAACCGCGCCTCAAGGACTGGGACGAACGTTTCGCCACCCCCGGCGAACGCAAGCTGGCGGATCAGGCCAACGCACAGGCTGGCTGGCCGCGCTGGCTGGCCAGCACTTGAACGCCAGGCCAATCGTCCACCCTCATTCGGGCGACAATCTGCAACTGCAGATTCCGCCCGCCCATTTCGGAAAAACCCGACAATGTTTTCTTTCCTGCGCAAATCCAAGATGAACACCGTAACCGTGGAAGGATCGCCGACCACGCTTGACATACCGGCGGGCAAGACACTTCTTGAAGCGATGCTGGACGCGGGTCTGGCCATGCCGCACGATTGCAAGGTTGGCTCGTGCGGTACCTGCAAGTTCAAGCTCGTGTCTGGCAAGATCGGCGAATTGAGCCCGTCGGCCCTTGCACTTGAGGGCGACGAACTGCGCAGCGGCTTTCGCCTCGCCTGCCAGGCCATTCCGCGCTCGGATCTGACAATCGCGGTTGATGCGCCACTCTCGCAAGGGATCGCCATTGCTACATATCGCGGCACCATCGTCGCCGCACAACGGCTATGCGAGGATATAATCGGGCTGACCATCGAACTGGATCGGCCACTGGCCTTCACTCCCGGACAATACGCTGATCTGACCGCTCCCGGCATCGAAGGTGCACGCAGTTATTCATTCGCCTTCGCGACGGTTGGTGAACCCACCCAGCAACTGCATTTTCACATCCGGCACGTTCCGGGCGGCGCATTTACCGACTGGCTGTTCTGCACCGATCGCACCGGAATGGAGCTGAAGGTTACCGCCCCCTATGGGCAATTCGCCCTCAAGGACAGCACTGCCCCCATTCTTTGCATCGCCGGGGGTAGTGGTCTAGCGCCGATCATCTCGATTCTGGAGCAGGCGCTCGACCGGGGCGCAGACCGGGCGGTGCACCTGCTGTACGGTGCGCGCCGTAAGTCCAATCTCTATGCCCTCGACAAAATTGCGGCCCTTCGTCAACGCTGGATGGCCCCTTTCGAATTCGTCCCGGCCTTGTCGGATGAAGAGCCAGACAGCGACTGGGCAGGAGCGCGTGGGCTGATCACCGAGCAGATTGCGGGCGTTGCAGACCTGGCGGCGCACGAAGCCTATCTGTGTGGCCCACCGGCGATGATCGACTTTGCCGAAGCGCAATTGCTTGCCGCCGGCCTCTCACGTTCGGTCATTTCGGCCGACCGCTTTCTTGATCGCAGCAATCGCACGTAAAAAAAGACGGGCGCTCGACGAATCGAGCACCCGCCAAGGGTGGAGAGATCTAAGCCGCTTCAGCTTCCGGGGCGTTTGCCGATGCCGATTCCACCGTCGCTGAGCAAAACCGTTCCTGTCATGTAGGCCGAGTCCCGACGCGAGGCGAGCAAGGCATAGAGGCCGGAGTGATCATCCGGTTCGGCGATCCGCGCGAGCGGCGTCATCCCGGCAATCATCGCGTCGAGCCCTTCCATATCTTCCATGTGAACATCGGCTGTTCCGCCCGCATGGGTACCGCCCAGCGGCGTTCGGGTGCCGCCTGGCGCCACGCCGTTGACCCTGACGTCGGGGGTTAGTTCCCAGGCGAGCTGGCGGATCAGGCCCAGCACGGCGTGCTTCGACGCCACATAGGGCGTACCGCCACCGCCGGTGTAGAAGCTTGAAGTCGAGGCAGTAAAGATGATGCTGCCCTTGGTCTTACGCAACTCCGGAATTGCGGCACGGGCGCCAAGGAAGTAGCCCTTTACGTTGACGCCGAAGATCTCGTCCAGCGTTTCCGAGAGCTTTTCGGGTTCCATGTCCGCAAGCGGGGTCATGAAATCCCAGATCCCGACATTGCCGACGAACACGTCAAGCTTGCCGAATGCAGCCACGGTTGCGACGACTGCCTTTTCGTTGTCGACATAATTGCGGACATCGCCCTCAATCAAGACTACTGCGTTGCCATGCCGCGTACGCACCAAGTCGGCCTGAGCGGCATCCCTGACCAGGACGCCAACCTTGGCACCTTCTTCGATAAAGCGCGCGACGACCGCCTCACCGATCCCTGTGGCGCCGCCGGTTAGCAGCGCCACTTGTCCTTCGAGCCTTGCAGTCACATCGTTCCTCCCGAAGATCGCGGGTTCTCGATCACTGATCGAACATCCCGACGCGGCCTTCCTGAAGGTTGACCACGACCGACTTTGTCTGGGTGTAGTGGTTCAGCACTTCATGGCTGAATTCACGCCCGAAGCCGCTCTGCTTGTAACCGCCCAGCGGCATGTTGGCCTTAAGGTTGTAGTAGCGGTTGATCCAGACCGTGCCGGTTTCAAGCTGACGCGCGATCCGGTGGGCGCGGGCAAGATCCTTGGTCCACACGCCGCCGGCCAGGCCGTAGGTGGTGGCATTGGCCTGCTGCATCATGTCGGCTTCGTCGTTCCAGCTGATTACAGTGGTCACCGGCCCGAAGATCTCCTCCTGCGCGATGCGCATTGTGTTCTTCACATTGGTGAACACCGTCGGCTTGATGAAGTTGCCACCCGCCAGATTTGCAGCATCGGCGCGGGTGCCGCCGGTCAAAACTTCGGCCCCTTCCTCGGTTGCGAGCTGCAGGTAGCTTTCTACCTTGTCGAACTGCATCTTCGACGCCTGGGCGCCAAGCTGGGTTGCCATATCGAGGGGATCGCCCTGGCGGATGCCTTCAAGCGCGGTTTTGAACTTGGCCAGGAACTCGTCCTGGATCGACTGGTGCAGGAACAGGCGCGAACCGGCCAGGCAGACCTCACCCTTGTTGAGCACAGTCGACATCGTAGCGCTTTCCACCGCCGCGTCGATATCGGCATCGCCGCACACGATGTGCGCCGACTTGCCGCCCAGCTCGAGCGTCTGCGGGATGATGTTTGCGGAGGCATACTGGATAATACGGCGGGCAGTGGCGATCGAACCGGTGAATGCTACCTTGGCGACATCGGGGCTGGTGACCAGCGCCTCGCCCACATCCGCACCATAGCCGGTGACGACGTTGATCACACCCGGCGGCAGCAGATCGGCCATTTCCACGAAGAATTCGATCACCGAAAGACAGACCGTCTCGGCCGGCTTCAGAACGACAGTGTTGCCCGATGCCAGCGCTGGTGCGATTTTGCACGCCATCATCAACATCGGTACGTTCCACGGGATGATCTGCGCGCAGACACCGAGCGGTTCGCGGTGAACGATGCCGATCGCATCGGGATAATCGAGCGTCTGGCCATGCAGGCCATAGGCCGCGCCAGCGAACAGCTCGAACTGACCGATAGTCTGGGTCATGTCGAAGAACATCGATTCGCGCATCGGCTTGCCGTTGTTCAACGTTTCGAGCGTCGCGTAGTGCGACTGGCGTGCCTTCAGCCGGCGCGCAATTTCGATCAGGATCTCCTGGCGCTCGCCGGGCAGGCTTTGCGACCACTTGGGAAAAGCAGCCTTGGCAGCGGCAATCGCACGCTCAATGTCCTTGGCATTGCCGGCCTGGATCTTGGTCAGCACCTTGCCGGTCGAGGGATTGAGTAGATCGATGGTCTTGCCGCTGTCCCCGGCAATCCACTCGCCGCCGATATAATGGCCGTACTCGGACTTAATGCCGTAGTCGTTTTCTGTACTTTTCAACTGCGTAGCCATGACAACTCTCCCTTGGTTTTCATAGAACTTCGATGACTAGGTCATCCATCGGATAGATCCGACAGGCCAGGGCGTATCCCTTTGCCTGGTCGGCGACAGAAACCTTGGCCGTGCTCATCTTGCCGGTCCGGTATTCGCCTTCAACAACTCGAACCAGGCAAAACCCGCAACCACCGCCACGGCAGCCCACTCCTATATCGCTGGAACCAAACTGCTCCATCGCGATCAGTACGCGTTCACCCTCGGGGCAAGCGAACTGCCCCCCTCCGAGGATCCGGATCTGGTAGGGCTCAAGCCTCATTCGACCAATCTTCTTCGACTCGGGGCTGCGCGGCAGCGGCCTTCGCCGCAAAGCTTACCCCCCCCACCGCGAAATGCGCTGGGTCCATCTCGCGAAGGATGACGCGAACTGACTCACGCGGCGCCCCGATCGCACCGATGGCAGCATCGGTCAGCGCCCGGATCAGCCGCTCTTTGGCTTCCGGCGGGCGCCCTTCGAGCAGGTTGACCTCGATGATCGGCATATCAGGCCTCCACCTGGAACATGACCGCGCCAAGGTTCTGCACGGTCGTCCGCACGGTCTGGCCGGGAGCCAGGTTGGGCGCGGCGGTGATGCCGCCAGCCATGACGATGTCACCGGCGTTGATCTGTTCGCCCGCTTCGGCAACCAGCCGGGCCGCAGCAACCAGCGAACGGATGGGGTGGCCAAGGATCGCCGCGGTCGACCCGACCTGTACCACTTCGCCATCGATTTCGAGGATCACGCCCAGATTCGAAAAATCGATCCGGGGATCGTGCCAGGATCCGATCACCAGCCCCGACGAGGAAGTGTTGTCGGCGATCACGTCCTCGAGCGCGAACTTGAAGTTCTCGTAACGGCTGTCGATGATCTCCATCGCCGGGGCGATCGCTTCGACTGCTGCCAGCGCAGCGGCGGCAGTCACCTTACCGACCAGCGGGGCCTTCATCAGAAAGGCGACTTCCGGTTCGACCCGGGGGTGGACGTAGCGCGCGCGCGAAAGGGCGGATCCTTCCTCGACCAGCATCGCATCGGTCAGCCTGCCCCAGGCCACTTCGTCGACGCCGACCTGCAACATCTTGGCCCGGCTGGTCAGCCCCATCTTGACGCCGATGCGCCGTTCGCCACGCGACAGGCGCCGATCGACCGAGAGCTTCTGCACCTGATAGGCCTCTTCCACCGTGAAAGCGGTGTCCACAGGGGTGATTTGCGGGGTAGCTGTTGCTTCACGCTGTGCAGAGTCGAGCATTTCCGCGTATTTCGCCAGCCTGTCCATCTCAGTTGGCCTTAGCTTTGATCAGATCAAGCGCAACGTCGATGATCATGTCTTCCTGGCCTCCGACCATCCGGCGGTTGCCCAATTCGACGAGGATCTCGCGGGTATCGATTCCGTACTGTTCCGCTGCCTTTTCCGCATGGCGCAGGAAGCTTGAATAGACGCCTGCATAGCCCAGGCTGAGCGTCTCGCGATCGACCCTCACCGGACGGTCCTGAAGCGGGCGTATGATGTCGTCCGCCGCGTCCATCAGCGCCATCACGTCGCAGCCGTGCTTCCAGCCCTTGCGGTTGGCGGCGGCGATGAACACCTCGAGCGGTGCGTTACCGGCTCCCGCACCCATCCCGGCAAGGCTCGCGTCGATCCGCACCGCGCCCGTCTGCGCGGCGACGATCGAATTGGCCACGCCCAAGGACAGATTGTGGTGCGCATGGATGCCGCGTTGGGTTTCAGGCTTGAGCACCCGGTCATAGGCTTGGAGACGTGCGATCACGCCATCCATGTCGAGCGCCCCGCCGCTGTCGGTGACATAGACGCAATGCGCGCCATAGCTTTCCATCAGCAGCGCCTGCTGCGCGAGCGCTTCGGACTCGATCATGTGGCTCATCATCAGAAAGCCCGATACGTCCATGCCCAGATCGCGCGCGATGCCGATGTGCTGCTTGCCGACGTCGGCCTCGGTGCAGTGGGTCGCGACGCGCACGGAGCGCACCCCCATGGCATAGGCGCGCTTGAGTTCTTCGGCGGTGCCGATGCCGGGCACCAGAAGCGTTGTCAGCACCGCGTTCTGGATGACATCAGCGGCAGCCTCGATCCAGTCCCAGTCGGTATGGGCGCCAAACCCATAGTTGAAGGTCGAACCGTTCAGGCCATCGCCGTGCGAGACCTCGATCGCATCCACCCCTGCCTCGTCAAGCGCCTTGGCGATCGTGCGCACGCTGTCGGTGCCATACATATGCAGGATGGCGTGCATCCCGTCGCGCAAGGTCACGTCCTGGATGTAGAGCCGATCAGATGTTGGATCAAAGGTCATGCTGCGATCTTTTCCATATGAGTCTTGGCCAAGCTCTCGCCTGCCGCCTTGGCGGCAGCGGTCATGATGTCGAGATTACCGGAATAGTTGGGCAGATAATCGCCCGCGCCCTCGACCTCGAGGAACACGCTGGTCTTGAGGCCTTCGAATTCACCGTAGCCGGGGATCTTGAGCGGCCGGTTCGAACCGAAGCGTTCGAACTGCACGTCCTGCTTGAGCCGGTAGCCCGGCACGTATGACTGCACCCTGGCAATCATCGCCAGGACCGAATCGCGCACCTTTTCCTCATCGACCATTTCCGACAGCGTGAAGATCGTATCGCGCATGATCATCGGCGGTTCGGCGGGATTGAGAATGATCACAGCCCGGCCCTTGGCCGCACCGCCGACAGTCTCAATCGCCCGCGCGGTGGTGCGGGTGAACTCATCAATGTTGGCACGGGTGCCGGGACCGGCGGAGCGCGACGAAACCGACGCGACGATTTCCGCATAGTGCACCTTGGCCACCTGCGAGACCGCCGCGACGATCGGAATCGTAGCCTGGCCGCCGCAGGTCACCATGTTGATGTTGCGAACGGTCGCATCGACCGCGGGGTTGACAGGCGGGATGGTCGCCGGACCGATCGCTGCCGGTGTCAGGTCGACCATCAGCTTGCCGTCGCGGGCGAGTATCTCGTCATGCGCCTTGTGCGCATAGGCCGAAGTCGCATCGAAGGCGATGCCGATATCGGCATATTGCGGCATCCGACACAGGCCCTCGATCCCCTCGTGAGTGGTGGCCACGCCCCTTTCGCGGGCCATCGCCAGGCCTTCCGAGGCCGGATCGATCCCGACTACCGCTGCCAGCTCCAGAGTGTCCGAGCCCTTGAGCAGTTTGATCATCAGATCAGTGCCGATATTGCCGGAACCGATAATTGCGCACTTCATCCTGGCCATTTGACCAACCTCCACTTCCAATTCAGTCAGCAGCAAACGTAGCTCGGACAGTGCCAAGCCCATTGATCCGCGCTTCAACGACATCTCCGCGAGAAACCCCGGCCATCGGGCCGAGCGCGCCCGAAAGGATCACGTCGCCTTCCAGCAGGGGCCGCCCGGCATTCGCCATGACCCGCGCCAGCCACAGGGAAGAGGTGATTGGGCTACCAAGACAGGCGATCCCGGCGCCGACCGAAATCGGTTCGCCTTTTACCTCCATAACCATGCCGCACGTGCGCAAATCCAGCCTATCTAGCTTGCGCGGCACCGCGCCGAGCACGAACAGTCCGCTCGACGCGTTGTCGGCGATCGTGTCCCAGATCTTGATGTCCCAGTTGGCGACGCGGCTGTCGACGATCTCGATTGCCGGAACGACATATTCGACCGCGCGGATCATCTCGGCGGTGGTCATGTCGGGGTGGGGCAAATCCCGCCCAACGACGATCGCAATCTCGGCCTCGACCTTGGGCTGGATGACCTGATCAAGCGACACCGGGATACCTTCCGGCACGTCCATGTCTGCGAACAGCATCCCGTAATCGGGCTGGTCCACCCCCAACTGGCGCTGGACTGCAAGCGACGTCAGGCCGATCTTGCGCCCTACGAGCCGCCGCCCGCTAGCCAGGTAGTGCCGGGTGTTGGATTCCTGCACAGCATAGGCGGCCTCAACGCCACCGGCGGCAATCAGGTCTCGGATCGGACTGACCGGTGTGCCGCTTTCGGCGGCGCCGCGCAGCGCCAGAGCCGCTTGTTCGATGGTTTTAGGGTCGATAGTCATCGTCTTAAAGCTTTACGCAGATGTTGGTGATCTCGGTGTAGAATTCGAGGCTGTGCACCCCGCCTTCCCGGCCTATGCCGGAATGGCCGGACCCGCCGAAAGCCGTGCGCAGATCGCGCAGGAACCAGGAATTGACCCAGCACACCCCCACCTCCATCGCCGCCGCCACGCGGTGTCCGCGGGACAGGTTTTCGGTCCAGACTGAGGCGCACAGGCCGTATACCGTATCGTTTGCCAGCGCGATCACCTCGTCCTCGCTGTCGAACGGTAAGATGCCGCAGCACGGCCCGAAGATTTCCTCGCGCATCACGGTGTCGCCGTGGGCGACGTCGATCCACAACGTCGGTTCCACGAAGAAGCCGCCGGCTTCCGCGCCCGAGATTTCAGGAACGCCGCCGCCGGTGACCACGGTGGCCCCGTCCTCGACCGCACGGCGATAGTAGCCCAGCACTTTCTCGCGGTGCTCGGCGCTGATCAGAGGGCCGAGATAGGCGCGATCACCGGTCACGCCCGGCTTGAAGTCCTGCGCCGCCGCCGCCATCCGCGCCACGAAGGCATCGAAGATCGGCCGTTCGACATAGACCCGCTCGGTTCCGAGGCAGACCTGCCCGGTGTTCAGGAAGACCGAGCGCGACAGACCCTCGACCGCTTTGTCGAGGTCGGCATCGGCGAACACGATCGCCGGGTTCTTGCCACCGAGTTCGAACGAGATGTCGCGAACGCCGGTCGCGGCCTTCTGCATGATGGCCTGTCCGGTGCCGGTTTCGCCGGTGAAGGTGATGGCATCGACATCGGGGTTGGACGTGAGGAATTCGCCGGCCGAACCCGGACCGAATCCATGGACGACGTTGTAGACACCCTTGGGCATGCCCACCGCGTTCATCACTTCGCCCAGTAGGGCAGCGGTACGAGGCGTTTCCTCGGACGGCTTGACCACCACGGTATTGCCGCAGGCAAGCGCCGGGCCAACCTTCCAGGTCATCAGCAGCAGCGGGAAGTTCCACGGGCAGACGACGGCGACCACACCCTTGGGCTTGCGCACGGTATAGTTGAACGCCTGGCCGCCATCGGGGGTTGGCGTGTTGAAGCTTTCGCCCGGCATCGTCGAGACGACATCGGCGAACATGCGGAAGTTAGCGGCTCCGCGCGGAATATCGATATGCGACGCAACATGACGCGGCTTGCCGGTGTCGGCCACTTCGGCAGCCAGGAAATCATCCGCTCGGCGTTCGATCTCGGTCGCCACGGCGGTGATCAGCTTGACCCGTTCGGCCGTGGTCATCTTGCCCCACGGCCCGGTAAGCGCGGCCTTGGCCGCAGCCACGGCGTCGGCGACGTCTGCCTGGCTTGCTTCGTGCACAACCCCGATCTCGGCCCCGGTGGCCGGATTGACGTTGGAAAACGACTTGCCCTCGCTGCCTTCGCGATAGGACCCGTCGATGAAGTTCAGGATAGTATCCGTGATTGGAGAGGAGGAGACGGAAGTCATTGGTGCATATTACCTACGTTTTGCCAGAACCCATGGGGCGTCAGAATTGCCTTGCGCCGATCGCAGCGAGGCCGGCGTTGGCGTACTCGACGTCCATCGCTTCGCTCCCGCCGGAAATACCAATCGCACCGACGAATTCACCGGCAATTTCGATCGGTAGGCCGCCGCCGAACATCGCTATTCCCGGCTGCGCGACGATCCCGTCGCGCAAGGCCGGATTGCCCGAAACCATCGCATAGAGATCCGGCGTCGGGACGCGGAAGCTGGCGGCGCTGTAAGCCTTGTCCTGCGCGATCTTTGCAGACGGCGAAGGGGAGCCGCTGGCGCGCACGAACGCGACCAGGTCTCCCCCCGCGCCGACCACCGCGGCAACGACCGGACAGCCCGCCGCCGCACCCATGGCAACGGCGGCAGCCGCTGCCTTGAGCGCCAATTCGTGGCCTACTGTCCGGACCGAAACCACCCCGTCCATGATCAGGTGTTCACCGTCATGAAGCGGTCGTTGAGCGCCTTTTCGTAGTAGAAGATGGCCTTGCCGGCGTTCTCTGCCTGCCACAGGCGCTGCGGATTGTCCGGATAATAAATGTAACCGCCGCTGAAGGTTTCGTTGCGGTTGCCCGAGGGATCGAAGAAGTAGATCGTCTGCCCGCGGGTGATCCCATGACGGGTCGGCCCGATATCCAGCGAAATATCGTAGCGGCTGATGATGTCGGCGGCATGGCCAACATCGTGCCAGGATTCCAGGTTGAACGAGGTATGGTGGATCTTACCGTCTTCGGGATAGCCTAAGAAGGCGACATCGTGTGCTTTGTTGCTGCAGCTAAGAAAGATGCCGAGCCGGGCGCCGCTGGTTTCATCGACCAGTTCCTCGGCGACTGAGAAATCAAGCGCATCGACAAAAATCTTGGCCGAACTGGCTATATCCACGCCGTTGAGCGCACAGTGATCAAAGCGGGTGGCACGCATGCCACGTGGCTCCACGACCCAGACATCGGGGTTCTTGACGGCCGGACCGGTGGCCGACAGCGCCATCTCGGCGTAAAGTTCGAAGACGTGCTGTGTCGGCGTGTTAAACCGAATCTTGCGGCCTACACCGGGATCTTCCCCCGCCGGGATCACGTCGACATGGACACCGATATCGAGCAAGCGCTCGGTAAAATGGTCCAAGTCCGCGTCCTTGGCGACCTTGAAGCCCATCACATCCATGCCCGCCTGATCGGCCTCGCGAAGGATGATACTGTGACGATCGAATTCGTCGAACGCCTGGAAAAAGGCCCGATCCCCCTCGCGATTGACGAAGTTTAGACCAATCCGGTCGCGGTAGTGGATAATGGCCTCGTCCAAGTCCAGAACCCTGAGCTGGACATAGCCAGGACGAATTACACCAGTCAAAGCCATGAAGAATCTCCTCTCCGATCAGGCCTTGAGGCCATGCTTAAAGAACTCGGCAACCATCCGGTTGAAACTTGCCATCCGCTCGATCTGCACCCAGTGTCCGCATTCGGCGAACAGGTGCAGATCGGCCCGCTGCATCAGCGTGGCCAAGCGTACGGTAGAATCGAGCGGGATCACCTGATCGGCAATCCCGTGCAGGATCAAGGTCTCGTGCGCGATTGCGGCGATGTCCTCCTCGCGGCTGGCGAGCATCGCCACGTTGGCCTGGCGGTCGGCGCCGCCGAACGTTGCATGATAGGGTTCATGTGCTTCGGGCCGGGCGCTGGCGACATAGCGCGACTGGATCAGATCCTCCGTCAGGCGGCTGTGATCCCAGGCAAGGTACTTGAGCGATTCGCGCATGGCCTCAACTGACGGCACGTAGCCCCAAACCTTGTCGAGCGCAGGAGTAATCGGAAAGTTGAGCCCTGCAGGCCCCATCAGAACGGCGCGTTCCACCCGATCGGGGTGGGCAATCATGAATGCCAGCGTGATCCCGCCACCGAACGAGTTGCCGACCATCGAAATCTTGTCGATGCCCAATCCGTCGAGAAAACTGGCGAGCTGATCGACCCAGACCTGCTTGTCTTCGATCCGGCCCTTGCTGTCCGAATAGCCGAAACCGAACATGTCGGGCGCGATGACCCGGAAATCCTGAGCAAGAACCGGAATGTTCAGGCGCCAGTTGGCCCATGCAGTCACGCCAGGCCCGGAACCATGAACCAACAGGACCGGATCGCCCTCGCCGACGTCATGATAATTGGTCGAGCTTCCGCCGATGACGAACGAATTGGCGATTTCCGGTCGGCTCGTGTCCAATGTCGCGCTTGCCATGATAGCCAACCAGTCCTTTCCCGCTTCGTTGATTTTGTATCCACATGGTGTCGGGACCGAGTCGGCGAACTGACACCTTACAGTAGCTTTCATTGCACTATTTCAAACGCATTGGCAAATAAAGAATGCGGCGAGGCGGCAGAAATCGCCGCCTCGCGCATGCCCGATCAGACGAGCCCTTCGGCCTTGAGTGCTGCGCCAACCGACGGGCGCTGCGCGATCCGGCCGCAATAAGCACCAAGGTTGGGATAGGCGCTCATGTCGATCCCGACATGGGCCGGCCAGCCCAGCATCACGAACAGATAGATGTCGGCGACGCTGAATTCAGAACCGGCATAGTGTTCCTTGTCCAAAAGTTCCTTGTCCAGCGCACCCAGATGATTCTTGACGGCGGTCGAGGCCGCGAGCTTTGCTTCGTCGCTGCTGCCGGGTGTGAAAAGCGGTACGAACGCCTTGTGGAATTCCGACCCCAGAAAACTCAGTCGGCTGATCAGGCGGTAACGCTCCAACGTGCCATCACGAGGCGCCAGGGCCGCGTCTGGCTTCTGATCGGCGATGTAGAGCAGGATCGCAGGATTTTCAGTCAGGGTTTCGCCACTGTCGAGGGTCAGCGCAGGAACTTTGCCTGACGGATTGACCGTCAGGAAATCGTCTCCGGTCTCTACCTTGCGGGTCGCCAGATCGACCTTCACCGCATCGAACGCCGCACCGGTTTCGCGCAGGGCAATATGCGGTGCGAGCGAGCAGGCACCAGGGCTAATGAACAGCTTCATGGATAGTCTCCTTTTGGGCAAACCAGGAAATGCGGGATCGGCTCAGATCGGGGTCGCCAACAGGGTGGCGATTCGCAGCGTGTCGTAGATGCAGGTCCGGCTCTTCAGACGAACGGTTCCACCGCTAAGATCGAACCAGTCGACATATTTGCCGGCATTGTAGATACGCGTTTCACCATCGTTACGGGTCTGGAAGACGACATAGCTGGCTTCAGCAGAAACCTGGTTGCCTTCCGCGCCGGTGATCACCGCACGCCCGATCAGGTGCCGGTTGAAATGTTCGGGGAAGACGTTTGCCTTGCGCAGCGCGACAACCCGATCCGCCAGCATCCCTTTGCTGTCGCAATACATCACAGCTGCGGGCAAGCCGTTATCGACATTCTCGCGCGCGATCACCTGGTACAGGCAATCGTCAACGAACAGCGTAGGCCATTGCTCGAGCCGGTCATCATCAAGGCAAAGCCCGTAAGCCGCGTTGAAATCGTCGATCGCACTTTGCGCGACTTGCGCTACTTCGGCTGCAACGCTCATGCCCGGCCCTCCGCTGCGAGATCGGCCAAGGCATTGCCCATCAGCCCGAGATAGCCCTTCCAGAACCCGCGCACGGAATTTTCATCCATACCCATCGGGGCGTATGACGGTCGGACATCGTCCCCGCCCATCTCGACAAAGCTGCGCTTGCCTTCGGCACCGATCGTGCCCTGCTGGCACAGTTCGACCGCTTCGCCGTCTTCCATCGAAATCAACCCAGACGGTCCAACCAGGTTGAGGTTGCGAAGGCGGTGGCGAGTCGTTTCATCATCATCGTCGGCATAGCCGAAATAGGTCCAGACCAGCTCGGTCTTGTCGGTCCCGTGGGGCACGATCTGCCTGGTGGCGAGGGTGTTCTGGATCTGCTGGACAACGACAGACGGGAAGATCGACTGGATGTGCAGTCCGACATCATCAGCGATCTCCGGGCGGAATGCCAGCAGGCGCTCGTCCTGCAACTTGGCCTCACCCTGCATCTCGCGGTTGGCCTCGTCACCGAACGAGCCGTAGTCGACATCGCCCTTGGGCTTAGACACGGTAAAGACGGTGTGGTAGCCCTCGTCCGAAACCAGACCCGCGCTTTCCTGGCTCTGGCGGTAGATGCCGAAAGTGGGATAGAACAGGTGCAACAGACCGCCGTGGTAGCTGTCACGACTGTTTTCCGAATAGAGCTTCCAGTTGCCGGCCATGAACTGTCGCGCATAGCCCAGAACCTTGACCGGGCGCTGGAAGACGCGCTGAATGTATTTGCGCATCACTGGACCCAGAAAGTCGTCGAGCGGGGCGATGGTCGGGTTGAAGGTGCCGAACACGAGGCCGCCGAATGTCTCGACCCGCAACCGCTCCAGCGAATGCTCGGCCATATTGAATTCCTTCGAATAGCCGCCCACGCCTTTCAGCCCCCGCCGGAACGGCACGCCGACAAGCGCACCGGTCGCGTCGTAGGCCCACTGGTGATAGACGCAGACGAACGCCCCGTCGGCCTGGTTGCCACGCAGCGAGCGGCACACGGTTGCGCCCTTGTGGGCGCAGCGATTTACCCAGGCATGGATGGTGCCATCGGTTGCCCGCGTCACCACCACCGGAGTATTGCCGACATGGGTCGAACGGAAATCGCCGCTGTTGGCCAGCTCGGCTTCGAGGCCGAGGTAGCACCAGGTCTGTCCGCGAAAGATGTTTTCCTGTTCGGCAGTGAAGATCGCTTGGCTGTGATAGACTGCGTAATCGACCGCAGTCGGCTCCGACCCCGCGGCGACGGGCATGGTTTCGGCGTTCATGGTCTTCTCCCTAAGCTTGTTCGAAACCGCGGCCCGAAGCGAGTCGTCCGCAAGTGCGCATCGCGCTCAGCATCATCGCGGCATCGGCCTTGCCGGTACCGACGATGTCGTAGGCGGTGCCATGGGCCACCGACATGTGCAGGTACGGCGGCCCCATGATGATCACGCTATTGCCCGAAAAGCCCCAGGTCTTGACCGCGATGTGGCCCTGATCGTGGAACATCGCCAGGACCATGTCGTAGCGACCCTCGATGCAGTGGCGGAAGACCGAGTCAGGCGCGATAGGCCCTTCGACATCGATGCCCCTTGCCCGCGCGGCTTCAATCCCAGGCGCAATTTCAAGGCGATCCTCGTCGCCCATGGCATGTGGGTTGAGACCGGCAACCGCGATCCGCGGTTGGGCGATGCCCCACGATTGCATGGCCTCGTGCAGTTGCCCCACCGCCGTGGCGACGAGATCGGCTGAAATGACGTCGATCACTTGCCGCAGCGACATGTGGTCGGTGAGATGCGCAACCCTGAGCGGCCCGGTCAGCAGCACCAGATAGCTTTCGCCCGGGGTCGGGCTGATGACCCTGTCGAGCTTCTTGGCAAGTTTAAGCGAACCAGTGCTGATCGGCCCCATGATCGTGGCGGCGAAAGAACCGTCGCGGGCCAACGCGTCGAGCTCATCCAGCCATTGCGCGGTGGCGTGCCCGGCGGCCTCGGTGTCCTCGCCCAGGGGCAGAACGCCATCGGGCAGCGCGCCGGTATCGATGACGTCGATGATCGCGGGATCGTCGCTGGGTTTTTCGAAGCCGCGCATCACCCGCAGCCGTGCCTTGGTGCCAGTGAAATCGAGCGCCCGCTCTACCGCCGCAGCAGACCCGACCAGCACGGGGATCGAATCCGTGTGTACGGCACCGTCGGCCAGCGCCCTGACAGCCACTTCGGGTCCGATCCCGGCGGGATCACCGATCATCGTCCCCACGACGGGGCGCACCCGCTCAGAGGCTGTAGACATCGGCTACTTCTTGGAACAGATCGGTGACGACAACCGTCTTCTTGCGGCGGATCACGAACGAATCATCCCGAGGTTCGAGATCATAGAAGGCCCACCCGCTGAGAGTGGCGACTTTGCCTTCCAGCACCGAAACCGTGGTCCAAGACGTCCGCGCATGCACCTGGTCATCGCTCTCCTCAGCAGACAGCAGGGAGAACTGGTGAACCGTGCGTGGCTGCGGCGTGCTCGCCGCCGAGCGCCGGGTCCTGATCCGGAACACCCGATCCTCAAGCCCGCCCCGGTTGGGATAGTAGATCAGCGAGACTTCGTTCTGCGGATCCGCAGTCGGCCGTTCGTGATCGTCCCAGGCTGGAACCCAGTATTCCGCCTCTTCGTGATAGAGCGCCAGCCAGGCATCCCAGTCCTTGTCGTCAAGCGCCATGGCTTCCTGACCGATGAAGCGGGAAACCGCCAGCCAGCGCGAATGGAATGCGGTCATCGTGCCTTCTCCAGTGAACGCTCAAGGAAGGCGGCAAGCTCGCTGCACTCGCTGTCGATGGCCTTTTCCATGAGCGTGAGCCATTCGTCATGGATCGCCACATAGAGGCCTTCGTCGGCAACCGCCGGGCTGCTCAGCACCACATTGAAATCGAGCGGCTCGCCGAACTTGCCCGGGCCGGTGTCCCAGCGCGTCGAACCGCGCGACATCTCGTTGTAGCGGCCTTCGCCGGCGCCATACCCGGTCTGGCAGTTGTTGAATTCGGTCAGGTCGTCCGGGGTCGCCATGCCGGTCGAATTGAAGAAATCCTCATACTGACGCAGCCGCAGGGCCCGCGCCTCGGGGCTTTCGCCGACCGGGGCGATGCACACCGTGCTGACTTCGGTCTCATCCAGGGCCAGCGGCTGGATGATGCGGATCTGCGTGCTGGTCTGGTCCATCAGGAAGACGTTGGGAAACAGCTGCAGGTTACGGATGCGCTTGTTCATCCACTTGGCCTTTTCGGCGCCGTAGGACTCTTCGAGCCAGTCGATGATCTCGAAATTGGGGCGATCCATGAAGTTGGCATAGTCGGCCCACAACACCGTGTGTCCGTTGTGGAACGAGAACGACCCGCCATCGCGCGCGGTGAAGCCATTGAAGCTAATCGCCTTGGTTTCGTTCTTCGAAATGCCTTCGACGCGGCGCTGAACCGTCATGAAGTAGTTGGCATGCGTGGTCATGACGTGATAGCCGTCGAGCCCGTTCTCGACCTGCATCTTCCAGTTGCCGTGATAGCGGTAGCGGTTGGTTCCGGGCAAAACTTCCATTGCGCCGGACTTCGACTGGTCCACCAGGATATCGATGAAATCCCGCGCGCCGGCGAGGTGATCGACCAGCGGGACGACATCGGCGGAGAGGCTGGCAAAAATGAAGCCGCGGTAGCTTTCCACCCGGGCGACCGGTTGAAGCCCGAAATCGGCGCGATTGAATGCCTCCGGATAGCCCCCGATGCTCTCATCGGTGACGTCCAGCAGGTCGCCCCCGGACGAGAACGTCCAACCATGAAACGGGCACATGTGGTTGCGCTTGTTGCCGGCCCGCTCGCGGCACAGGCGCGCGCCACGGTGCGAACAGGCATTCACGAAGGCGCCGACATCGCCGGACTTGTCCCGGGTTACAAGGATGGGGACGCGGCCGATTTTCGTGGTGATGAAATCGTTCGGCTTGGAAACCTGGCTCTCGTGCGCGAGGTAGACCCAGTTCCGTTCGAAGATGTACTTCATCTCGAGCTCAAACAGCGCAGCTTCGGTGAAAGCGGCGCGGTCCAGCTGGAAGATCCCGCGCTCGTGATCCTTCTTGAGCCAAGCGCGCATGCGCCCTTTCAAGCCCTGCAAGTCGGCAATCCTGCCGCCGATTTTATCATTGAGTTCCATCGATCCTCTCCCGTTCTGTGCGTCGGGCACCCAATACCATCCGCGAATCAACCGCAGATGGCACACGGTGATTACCTCATCCCATCATTTCGTGCAACGTATTGCACAATGAAAAACGTTCTGGTAGGTAGTGGGTCAGAAATGGCTGAAACCGGCGGCTCGAATCGAAGCAAGGTTGCCAGCAAATCGCAAAATGGCCCTGTTTTGGGGTGAATTGGGAGAGTTTGAACTATGTCGGTCGTCACCGAACTCGGCTATCTTGGTCTTTCCGTTTCCGATCTCGCTGCCTGGCGCGCTTACGCCGCCGAAGTCGCCGGCATGGAAGTCGTCGATGAAGGCGAAGGGGATCGGCTCTATCTGCGGATGGACCTTTGGCATCACCGCATCGTTCTGCACGCTGATGGCAGCGATGACCTGGCCTACATGGGCTGGCGCGTGGCCGGGCCGCAGGAATTCGCCGCGATGCAGGAAAAGCTGAGCGCGGCGGGAATCCCCTTCACCGTGGGCACCGAAGCCGAAGCGCGCGAGCGCCGCGTTCTCGGGCTACTCAAGCTGGCCGATCCGGGCGGCAATCCGACCGAGATCTTCTTCGGCCCCCAGGTCGATACGCACAAGCCGTTTCATCCTGGCCGTCCGATGTTCGGCAAGTTCCTGACCGGATCGCAAGGCGTTGGGCACTGCATTCTGCGCCAGGACGATGTCGAGGCGGCGGCTCGTTTCTATGAACTGCTGGGTCTGCGCGGTTCAGTCGAATACCACCTTCATCTGCCGAACGGCATGGTTGCCCAGCCCTACTTCATGCACTGCAACGAACGACAGCATTCTGTTGCTTTCGGTCTTGGGCCGATGGAAAAGCGCATCAATCACCTGATGTTCGAATACACCGAACTCGATGATCTCGGCATGGCCCATGACGTTGTGCGTGCGAAGAAGATTGACGTCGCGCTCCAGTTGGGCAAGCACGCCAACGACCAGGCCCTGACGTTTTACTGCGCTAACCCGTCGGGTTGGCTGTGGGAATTTGGCTGGGGTGCGCGCCAGGCGCCGAGCCAGCAGGAATACTACACCCGTGACATCTTCGGTCATGGCAACGAGGCTGCTGGTTACGGAATGGACGTTCCGCTGCTGTGACAATCTTCGTGTAAATCAATTCTTGACAGGAAAACAACCCCATCATGTCGAACCAATTGCGCCTTTGTGAAGTTGCCGGCGTAAAAGACGGCGAGCCGGTCGCGGCGTTCGCCGAAGGAATGCCCGCCCTCGCAGTATATAATGTTGATGGCGAGATTTTCGTTACCGACAATCTTTGCACTCACGGCAATGCCATGCTGACCGACGGATATCAGGATGGCGACATCATCGAGTGTCCGTTCCATGGCGGCTCGTTCGACATCAAGACCGGCGCAGCCAAGGCCTTTCCCTGCCAAGTGGCGATCGCGTCCTATCCGGTCGAAATCGAGGATGGTTGGGTCTGCATCACGAAGCCCGAAGGAGCAGCCTGATGGGCCTTCCCACCCTTGAGCAGATGCAGTTTCAGCATGCCGCTGCGCAACTTAATGCGCTTCATGCGGAACTGATCGATGACGACCGGTTGGAAGAATGGCCTAACCTGTTTGAAGAAAAGTGCCAGTACAGTGTGATCTCAGCGGAGAACCACAATCGTTCGCTGAACCTGGCTGCGGTGTTCTGCGACAGCCGCGGCATGCTGGTCGATCGCATCGTCTCTTTGCGCCGCGCCAATATCTTTCCCGCGCACAGCTACCGGCATATTCTCGGTCCGACCCGCGTGAAGTCGACCAGCGGGCAGATCGTCACCACACAGACCAACTATGTGGTCCTGATGACGCGCAACGACGGTCAGACGTCGATCTACAATTCCGGAAAATATGTCGATCAAATCGACGTTTCCGGCGCTGGCTCGCGCTTCCTTTCCAAGACCGCAATCTTCGACACCCACCTCATCGATACGATGATGGTCCGCCCGATCTAGCTGCAAAGTTGAAAGCACCCAATCATGTCCATTGCCCAGCAACAAGACACCTTGGATCAAGCCCCGTCCACTGCCGGATGCCGGGTTCCGTACCGCGTTTTCACCGATCGCCAGTACTATGATCGCGAACAGGAGAAAATTTTTAAGGGTGACTGCTGGTCCTTCGTCGGACTTGAAGCTGAAGTTCCGAAGGCAGGTGATTTCAAATCGACCTTCGTGGGCGAAACGCCGGTGATCCTCACGCGCGACAGCGACGGCTCGGTGCATGTCGTGGTCAATCGCTGCGCCCATCGCGGTGCCCTGGTCTGCCGCGAAATGCGCGGCAACCGCTCAAGTCTGGAATGCGTCTACCACCAGTGGGCCTACGACCTGAAGGGTAAGCTGATCGGCGTGCCCTTCCGCCGCGGCCTCAAGGGGCAAGGCGGGATGCCTGGCGATTTTGACATGAGCCAGCACAATCTGAGACAGTTACGCACCGAATCGGTCAACGGTCTGGTCTTCGCTTCTTTCTCCGAAACGGTTGAATCCTGCCGTGATTTCCTCGGTCCGATCGTGGTCGAGCAGATCGAGCGGATCATGTGCAAACCCGTCACCGTTCTGGGCGACCAGCGCCAGCGCATCCGCGGGAATTGGAAGCTTTACGCGGAGAACACCCGCGATCCCTACCACGCGAGCCTGCTGCACCTATTCCACAACACGTTCGGTCTGTATCGCTCAACCCAGACCGGTAAGGCGCTTATGGATGCCAACAAACGCCACTCGCTGCTCTATTCGATCGCGGCCAGCAACGACGATGCCGCCGACAAGCAGGCCTACGGCGATTCCCGCACCTTCGACACCGAATTCAAGCTGCAGGACATGTCGCTGCTGAAAGGTCGGCAGGAGTTCGCGGACAATGTCACTCTGGTGATCCTCGCGGTCTACCCCAACCTCGTCCTCCAGCAGATCCAGAACACGCTCGCCGTACGCCAGACCGTGACTTACGGCCCAGACGAATTCGAATTGGTCTGGACCCATTTCGGCTACCAGGACGACGACGAGGAAATGCAGGCCATCCGGCTAAAACAGGCTAACCTGATCGGACCTGCAGGACTCATTTCGATGGAAGACGGCGAAGCGGTGGAAATCGTCCAGAACGCCATCGTCGGCGAGGCAAGCGCGACGTCCTACATCGCGATGGGTGGCGGTCGAGCCGAGGATGCCGACCATCTCGTCACCGAGGGCGCGATCATCGGGTTCTGGGACAATTATCGCAAAATGGTCGGCTTTGAGGTGGAACCGGCATGACCCGCACGATCGACTTCTACTTCGATTTCATCAGCCCGTTCAGCTACCTTGCCCAGCTCAAGCTGCCGGAGATCGCGCGGGCAGCGGGAAGCACGGTGGAATACTGGCCGATTGACATTCCTGAAGCCAAAATTGCCGCCGGCAACTATGGCCCGTCCAATCGCGAAGTCTTGCCCAAGATCAAGGTCATGAAGGCAGACCTTGAGCGCTGGGCCGAACGTTATGGGGTGCCCCTCACCTTCCCGGCGAGCTTCGCTTGCGCAGACTGGAATTGCGCGGTGCTGTTCGCCCGCGAGCACGGTAAGGCCGAGGCATTTGTGACCGATGCCTACCGCCGGATCTGGGGCCAGGGGATCGATCCGGGCGACCGCAACGAGCTGGCCGCATGCGCCAAAGCAGCGGGTCTCGACGCTGAGGCGCTGATTGCCTTCGTTGAATCGCCGACTGGCCAGAACGAATATCGCAAGGCCCGGAGCCAGGCGATCCAGCGCGGCGTGTACGGTGCGCCGCTGATGTTCGTTGACGACCAGGTTTTCTGGGGGAATGACCGATTGGATTTTCTTGCCGAGTATTTGAACAAGTCAAAATAAAAAATTCGATTACACAAGGGGGGATGCTTGAAAAGGTATGATTGCTTTTTTGTCGCCTTGTTGGGAGTGACCGCGCTGACGCCGCAGATGGCCTTAGCACAAGACTTCACAAGCGAAACGGACGAATCCCAGCCTGCCAGCACGGGTCTAGGTGACATTATCGTCACCGCCACTCGGCACGAGGCCAAGCTGCAAACCGTGCCGGTTGCAGTTACTGCGGTTACCGGCGATGCTCTTGCTTCCGCCGATGTTTCAACGGTCCGCTCCCTCACTCAGGTTGTGCCAGGCTTCATCGGCAGCCGTAATATGGGTGTCTTCCAGCCGGTCGTACGCGGCGTCGGCTCAACCGGCATTTCGGTTGGTGATGAACCCAATATCGCAACCTACGTCGACGGCGTCTACCAACCGGAATCGGCCGCCAACTGGATCGACCTGGTCGAGGTCGAGCGGGTCGAGGTGCTGCGCGGGCCGCAGGGCACGACCTTCGGTCGCAATGCCACCGGCGGACTGATCAACGTCATCACCCCCGATCCCAGCTTCGACTTCCGCGGCAAGGCTTCGCTGCGCTTGGGCCGGATGAGGCGCGATGCCGGCGATTACGACGCCCGGCTCTATTTTACCGGGCCAATGGGCGACAAGGTCGCGGCTGACTTTGCCGCGCTTTTCCGCAAAAACGACGGATACATCGACGATCTGGTCCGTGGAGGCACTCTGGGCAACCAGCGCGTCATCGACCTGCGCAGCAAGTTGCTGTTCAAGCCGACCGACAATTTCAAGGTTGTTCTGACCGGGGAATACTTCAACCAGGAAAGCACCACCAATTCGCCGCAGCCGCTGGATGGCAACACCGCAGGCAACAATTGGCCGGGCGTGATCGTACCGACCCGTGCCTGGCAGGCCTCGTTGACCGAGGTGCCGTTGCTCAACCTCACACGTTGGAGCGCGGCACTGCACACCCGGCTCGATCTGGGTAGCGTCCTGCTTGAAACCACCACCGGTTTTCTCAACCTGCGCTGGCGGCAGACGACCGATGGCGATGCCTCGAACATAAAGCTGTCGAACTTTCCGGCAGTGTTTGAATCGGAGTCGGGCAGTCAGGAAATCAAGCTGAGTTCGGCCAATCCCGGCCGCTTCCAGTGGCTGGTCGGCGGGTACTTCGACCAGTTCGGCGGTGGTGCCCCGGTCCTCGAGCCTTGGACCACCACCAACCCAGCTCTGCCCTTGGCAGGGCCGTCGTTGACACCCAAGCTTGATGGACGCTCATTCGCGGTCTTTGCCGAAGGCACCTATGAGGTTCAGCCGAACCTGTTCATCACGCTCGGCGGCCGATACACTACCGAGACGCGCTGGTTTAGCCAAAGTAACAATGGCGTATTGCTGGTCAATGACGTTTCAAAAACGTTCAAAAAGTTTAACTACAAAGTCGGTATCCGTTATGAGGTGACCGACAAGACTAACGTCTACGCCACCTACAGCACCGCGTTCAAGAGCGGGGTATACAACATGGCGGGAATCAGCGGCACCCCGGTCAATCCGGAGAACATCAAGGCGGCTGAATTCGGGATCAAGTCCGATCCATTGGAATGGCTGCGCACCAACCTTGCCGCCTATTATTACGACTACAAGGGCCTCCAACTTCAGTCGAAGGCTCCGACCGGTCCCGGATACATCCTGCAGAATGCAGCCAACGCCGAAATCTATGGCGGCGAGTTTGAGACCATCATCAATCCGGTCCGCGACCTAAGGCTGCGTGCGGCGGTTGCCTATACCCATGCCCGCTACAAGGATTTCCCCAACGCCCAGGGCTTTACGCCGATCGTGAATGGCAACGGCAACTACGCCGGCAACGTGGCTGCTCCCTACGATGCTTCAGGCAAGGTCATGACCCGGGCGCCTGAATGGTCGGGCAATGTGGGGTTTGATTGGAGCCATGACGTCGGCAACGGGCGCGTCACTCTGGCCGGAAATCTGCTGTGGAGTTCCAGGGTATACTACGACTTCGCCAACATATTCTCGCAGCGCCCCTACACCCTGTCTAACCTCTCGATCAATTGGCAGCCTGGAAGCGAAGCCTTCAAGGTCGGCCTGTGGGTGACGAACCTGACCAACGAGAAGGTGCTGCAAACCGTGCGCCCCGGAACGTTGGGAACCGACGGGTTCTATGAACAACCTCGTAAGATTGGAATAACTATAGAAACGAAAATTTAAACAATAACTTTAATCAAGGAGGATGCCATGAAGAAAATTAATCATCCAAAAATAAAAAATCTACTGCTGTCGAACGCGCCCCCGATGCTCGCGCTCTTACTGCTAGCGCCGACCCATGTGTATGCACAAGACAGATCGGATAGTAACCCACAATCCGAGACAGCAGTTTCAGGACTTGGTGATATTATTGTTACAGCTCGGAAACGCTCTGAAAATCTGCAGGAAACACCCATCGCGATCACGGCGATGACTGGTGAGATGCTCGAAGAAAAGCAGATCGTCAACGTAGCGGAAGTTGCCAAGTTCGCTCCCAATGTCAACATTTCGCCGGTTGCTAACATCTCGGGTTCGAGTGCCTCGATTACCGCTTTCATCCGCGGCGTCGGACAGACCGACTTCAACATCACTGTCGATCCCGGCGTTGGCGTCTATGTAGATGGCGTATATGTCGCGCGTTCCGTCGGAGCGCTACTCGACATGGCAGACGTTTCAAGCGTCCAGGTCTTGCGCGGTCCGCAGGGTACGCTGTTTGGCAAGAACACGATCGGCGGAGCGATCGTGGTCAATTCGGTTGAGCCGCAGAAGGATTTCGACCTGAAGCTCGAAGCGGCAACCGGCCGGTTCAATCGCGCCGATTTCAAGGGCATTATCAATGTACCGCTGAACGACAACCTAGCGATGCGGGCTGTTGCTTCCTATGAAACGCGCGACGGCTATCAGAAACGTCTGTTCGATGGCGGTCGCCAGGGTAACAAAGATAGCTTTGGTGGGCGTGTCGCCTTTAAATGGGAACCGACAGACAAACTCACGGTCAATCTCAGTGGGGACATCAACATCCGCCGGGAGGAGATGGCCGCATCTACTTTAGTTAACCTTTTTGAATCGCCCAACCTGCTTCAGATCGTCAATCGGAATGGGCGGACCTTAGCATTCCCAAGCTCTACATATGCATGGAACAAGCTACAGGGGGGGGCCGGTGTTTGTGGCGCGGACGGTCAGCTTGCCCCAGTCAACAATCCCCTGTGTGCAACTACCCAATGGGTAACTGGCAATATCGACTCGACTTGGTCGGGCACGAAAAACCAGTCGGATTTCGATTTGTGGGGCACCAACCTGACACTCGACTATGATTTCGGTGGCATTAACCTCAAATCAATCAGCGCCTATCGCGACCAAAAGGCAACAATCCAGTTCGACTTTGATGGCACGCCCCATCCCTATCTGCAGCTGACCAACAATATCGACTTATGGCAGGCATCACAGGAGTTGCAGCTGACCGGCAGTTTGTTGAACGACCGGTTAAAGTTTGTGCTCGGCGGATACTATCTGAAAGAAAAAGGACAGGACAAGAATGATCTGCGCTTCGGGTTTGCGGATTTCTTCAGTGGTGGCAAGATTGACAACGACAGCTATGCCGCTTACCTGCAGGCCACTTTCAAGGTAACCGACCGATTTTCCATAACACCGGGAATTCGTTACACGGACGAAACAAAGCGTTTTGACCCGTCGTTCCAGACTATTAACCGTGATTACACGGCACCTCTCGGGCAGGCAGGAATTCTTCCCTATCCAGATGGTGTATTCATCGCTTTCAGCCAATGCGTTACTGGCCAACCCACGCCATTGCTAGTGACCGACCCAGCCAGCCCACTATTTGGTTTCCCACTACCTGGTGGATGCGCTCCTGCCGCCACCAACCCTGGCGGAAACCACACGATGCCGGCTGTTCAAGTTGCTGTAAAGGCGAAGGAGTGGACACCGGCAATTTCAATGGACTATAAGATTAGCGATGATGTTCTCGCATATGCATCATATTCTAAAGGCTTCAAAAACGGCGGATTTACTCAACGAATATTTCCTGCTGAGCAAGTTGCCCCTTCTTTCACTCCTGAATTTGTAGAATCTTATGAGATAGGTCTTAAAACAGAGATTTTTGATCGTCGACTTCGCGTTAATATCGCTGCGTTTCTTTCCGACTACAGCGACATCCAAGTTGTTGTAAACGAAGGCATCGCGCCTAGGGCGCGCAATGCTGGCACTGGTCGAATTAAGGGCTTCGAGATTGAAGGCGAAGCAGCTCCTGCCGATTGGTTGCGACTGACATTCGGTGTTGGTTATCTGGATGCTTATTTTCGTGAAATCGATCCGGCGGCATTCCCGATAGGCCTCAATTCGAAGTTTGCCTTCGTGCCGGAGTGGACTGGCTCGGCTTCTTTCAACGCCGATGTTTATCGAGGAGACAGGGGCAAGCTGACTCTTCGTGGCGATTGGTCGTACCAGAGCACAACGTACAAAGATGCGCTAAACAGTTCTGAATTAAAGCAGCCTGGCTATAGCGTATTCGGCGCAAGCGCATCATTTACTGAGAGTAGCGAGCATTTTACAGTGACAGCTGGTGTAACTAACCTGACCGATAAGCGGTATATTCAGGGCGGATATGTCGACCGTGACGTCGCGGGGACAGCGCTGGCAACTTACTCACGTCCGCGTGAATGGTTCCTTAAGCTGGCCTACAAGTACTAACGCAAGAGCAGAGGGCGGCGGTTCGCTGCCGTCCTCACCGTTTCGGACGTGCTTGCTTCGGAAGCACCGCCTAACCGACCAACATCCGCTTGGCATCTGGTCCTGCGGCCACAGGAGTTCAGACATTGGCTGTCACAATCCCTCCACTCCACCGCAGCGATTTTCTGACCAACCAGTCGATCATCAACGGGAAATCAGTAGAAGCCAGCTCCACCTTTGATGTCACGAACCCCGCCACCGGCAAGACGCTCGCAACAGTTGGCCTACTGGGCGAAGCCGAAACTCGCCAGGCGATCGAAAGCAATTCCCGCACCTATGCCGATTGGCGAAAGCGATCCGCGCAAGAGCGTGTCCGACTGCTGCAGGGCTGGCTAGCACTGGTCCAGCTGCATCGCGAGGATCTGGCCCTGCTGATGACCGCCGAACAGGGCAAACCGCTGGCCGAAGCGCTGGGCGAGGTCGATTACGCCGCAAGCTTCATCCAGTGGTTCGCCGAAGAGGCGCGCCGTGTCTATGGCGAGGTCATTCCGGCCAGTTCCGAGCGGCGGATTATCGTGATCCGTCAGCCGGTCGGCGTGGCTGGCGCCATTACGCCGTGGAACTTTCCCGCCGCGATGATCACCCGCAAGGTCGCGCCTGCACTGGCGGCGGGCTGCACCGTGACCCTCAAACCGTCCGAACTCACCCCGCTGACCGCTTGCGCTCTGGCAAAGCTCGCTCTCGAAGCGGGCATTCCGCCCGGCGTGTTCAACGTGGTCTGCGGGGATGCACCCGCGATCGGATCGGTCCTGACCAGCCATCCCGATGTCACCAAGTTCACTTTCACCGGTTCGACCGCGGTTGGCAAACTGCTGACTGCGCAATGCGCCACCACCCTGAAACGGGTTTCGATGGAACTGGGCGGCAATGCCCCGCTGCTAGTGTTCGACGATGCCGATCTCGATCAGGCGGTCGAGGGGGTGATCGCATCGAAATTCCGTAACACCGGACAGACCTGCGTTTGCGCCAACCGGATCCTGGTGCAGAGCGGCATTCATGACCGCTTCGTCGAGGCGCTGGCCGCCAGGGTCTCCGCGTTCCGGGTCGGCAACGGCCTTGAAGGTGCAACCGACCAGGGACCGTTAATCACCGCATCAGCCTTGGCCAAGGTTCACGGGCATGTCGCCGACGCCGTGGCGCAAGGTGCCCAGCTGGTCACAGGCGGCAAGGGACACGAGGCCGGAGAGCTGTTCTTCCAACCAACTGTTCTGACCGGAGCGAGCCCGGCGATGCGGCTAGCGGACGAGGAGACTTTCGGGCCGGTTGCCCCGGTGTTCCGTTTCGAAACCGAGGTCGAAGCGCTAACGCTTGCCAACGCCACGCGCTCGGGGCTGGCGGCCTATGCCTTCACCCGCGACATTGACCGCGCCTGGCGGGTTTCCGAAGGACTTGAGACCGGGATGGTCGGCTTAAACAGCGGCATCGTCTCGACCGAGACCGCACCGTTTGGCGGCATCAAGGAATCGGGACTTGGCCGAGAAGGTTCGCGACACGGTATTGAAGAATTCTTGGAGATGAAGACCATCAGTGTTGGGGTCCGGAACGAGAGTCCGGTGTAAGCGGAATGCGGTCCCGAGGAGTCAAGATTTTCGTTGCTCAATGCGGAATGCATTGTATGATGTCGGCAAAAGAGTGGGAGACGGAATTCAGCATGCCCTTCAGGGTTAGGCCTTATGCTACCTTGACCGCCCAGAACGCGCAGGAAAGTGTCCTGCCGTGAAGCGCATGGTCGTGGGGATGACCGGCGCAACCGGCTCGGTCTATGGCCTTCGCCTGCTTGAGCTACTGCGCGAGACGGGCGGTTGGGAAACCCATCTGGTGATGTCTCCGGCGGCGCTGCTCAACATTCGCGAGGAACTGCCCGAAGGCAAGGCCCGGCTCGAAGCACTGGCCGATGTGGTGCACAACGTCCGCAACGTCGGCGCCTCGATCGCCAGCGGTTCGTTCGTGTGCGAAGGCATGGCGATCGCGCCCTGTTCGATGCGCACGCTGGGCGCGGTGGCGCACGCCCTGTCCGACAACCTTATCACCCGTGCGGCCGACGTGATGCTGAAGGAACGGCGCCGCCTTGTGATGATCACCCGCGAAACGCCGCTCAACCTGGCGCACCTGCGCAACATGACGGCCTGCACCGAAATGGGGGCGATGATCTTCCCCCCGGTGCCGGCTTTCTATGCGCGGCCGACCTCGCTGGCCGACGTGGTCGATCACAGCTGCATGCGGGTACTGGATCTGTTCGGGCTTCATTTGAAGTCGGAGAAACGCTGGCAAGGCCTTAGCAAAGAGGCGGCAAGCCTTGTTTCGGGTGCTGGGCAAATGGAAGGGAATTGAGAATGGCGTGGGATGTCAGCCGTCGCACCGTCGTGAGCGGTGGCGCCGTGGGTGCTGTCGTTGCCGGTCTGGGAATCGGCCGCAGCGCTTTTGCTCAGCGGCCGCGCAAGATCATCGTCATCGAAGAGACGCACGTTCCCGAAAGTCGACTATTTGCCGAAACCTTTATCAATTCGGGGCGCGCAGCGCAGGTTGTCCGGATCGACCGGAGCTTCAACGGCCTGCTGCATGAACTTGAAGCGGTTGAAGGCGTGCTGGTCGGCCTTACTTCCGATCCCGCGGCGATGATCGCCGGGCAGATCCTTGTGGCCGGCGGCGCCCGCCCGCTACTGCAGTGGACCCATCAATACCGCAAGCTGCGCTGGGAACACCAGACTGTCGGCGCGCCAACGCTGCTTGCGCGGGCCAGCGTCGGCTGGCCCAGCGTTCTTGCCCACCACATGCAGGATGCGCTCGTCGGCGATCGCCAGGATGCCGAACTGCGGTGCCAGTCAGGACATTGCGGCCTCGGTGGCAAGAGCCCCGGCATGCTGGTTTCATGGGCATTCGAAGTGGGAGTACAGCAGTCGTGAGTACGCGCATGCCACAAGGGGTCGACGCCGCAACCTTTACCAAGGCTCTGGACGAATTAGCGGCTATCGTCGGCAAGGAATGGGTCTTCGTCGATGAACTGCCGCTGTCGGCCTATCGCGACGCCTATTCACCGCTGGCCGATGGCGAGATGCTGCCCTCGGCTGCCGTGGCACCGGCCAACATGGAACAGATTCAGCAGGCGCTGAAGGTATTCAACGCTTACAAGCTGCCGATCTGGACATTCGGCAACGGCCGCAATTTCGCTTATGGTGGCCCGGCCCCGCGCCAGTCCGGTTATGTCATGTTCGACCTCAAGCGGATGAACCGCATTCTCGAAGTCAACGAGAAATACGGCTATGCGCTGGTCGAACCAGGCGTGTCCTATTTTCAGCTTCACCGCCATCTGCGCAAGATCGGCAGCAAGCTTTGGGTCGATCCTGCGGCACCAGGTTGGGGCGGCGTCATGGGCAACGCGCTTGAACATGGCGCGGGTTACACCCCCTACGGCGATCACTTCGTCATGCAGTGCGGCATGGAAGTGGTCCTTGCCGACGGTAAGGTCGTCCGCACCGGTCAGGGCGCGATCGAGGGGTCGCAGCATTGGCAATCCACCAAGCATGCCGCCGGTCCGCATTTTGATGGCATGTTCACCCAGTCCAATTTCGGCATTGTGACCAAGATGGGTATCTGGTTGATGCCCGAACCGCCGGGCTACAAGCCGTTCATGATCACTTACGAGCGCGAGGAAGACCTTGCCGCAATCTTCGATGCGGTGCTGCCGCTGAAAATCAACCAGGTTATCCCGAACGCCGCTGTGGCGGTCGATCTGTTGTGGGAAGTGTCCGCCAAGACCACGCGTCGCCATTACTTCGACGGCAAGGGCCCTATCCCGGATTCGATCCGCAAAAAGATCGCGTCGGATCATGGGTTAGGCATGTGGAACTTCTACGCAGCGCTCTATGGCCCGCCACCGATCATCGAGAACAACTGGAAGCTCGTCGAGGCAGCGATGATGAGCATTCCGGGTGCCAAACTGCACCTTGACCGCGAGAACGACCCCGCCTGGGACTATCGCGTCCAGCTGATGCGCGGTGAACCCAACATGACCGAGTTCAGCATCATGAACTGGATCGGCGGCGGCGGGCACATCAACTTTTCGCCAATCTCGGCACCCGACGGCAAGGAAGCGCTGAGCCAATACAACTTGATCAAGCAACGCTGCCACGATTTCGGGTTCGACTATATCGGCGAATTCCTGGTCGGCTGGCGCGACATGCACCACATCCTGATGATCATGTACGATCGCGCCGACGACGGCATGCGCAAGAGCGCCTATGACCTGTTCGGCAAGCTGGTAGACGAGGCAGCCGGTGCGGGCTTCGGCGAATACCGCACCCACCTCGCCTTCATGGACCAGATCGCCAAGACCTATAAGCACAACGATGGGGCGCTGTGGGACCTGCACCACCGTCTCAAGGACGTGCTAGACCCCAACGGCATCCTCTCCCCCGGCAAGCAGGGGATATGGCCCCAGGCGATGCGCAACCAAGCGCAATCACACGGCCGGCTGAACAAAGACTTCAAGGATTGACGACCATGACGCAAATTGAGCACTGGATTGGCGGCACCGCCGTGGCTGCAACGGGCGGGGCCTATTTCGACGATCTCAACCCGGTCGACGATTCGGTCTATTCCCGGGTCCCCGCCGGCACCGCGGAAGACGTGAACCGCGCCGTGGAGAACGCGCATCAGGCCTATCTCCAGCATCGCGATCTGCCCGCCGCAGTGCGCGAAGGGTGGATCGCGAAAGCCGCCGAAATCATGGAGCGCGATACCGCCAAATTCGCCGACGTGCTGGTCGACGAAATCGGTTCGCCGATCGCCAAGGCCGGGTTCGAAACCCGCTTCGCGGTCAGCTTCCTGCGCGCGGCGATCGGCGTGCCGCGCCGGATTCGGGGGGAAACGATCCCTTCGGACACCCCTGGGCGGTTCAGCATGAGCCTGCGCCAGCCGGTCGGTGTGGTCGCCGGGATTACCCCGTTCAACGTGCCGCTGATCAAGGGGATCAAACAGTCGGCCATGGCCCTGGCCACAGGCAACGCCTTCGTGCTGCTACCCTCGGAAGCCGCGCCAATGATCGCCGATCTGCTCGCTAAATTGTGGAAGGAGGCCGGCGTTCCCGACGGCTTGTTCAACGTGGTCTACGGCAATGGCGCGGAGATCGGCGACGTGCTGACCGGCCATCCCAAGGTCGCATCGATAACCTTCACCGGGTCCTCGCGCGTCGGCAAGCACATCGCCGAAATCGCGGCCCGCAACCTCAAGAAGTACACGCTGGAGCTGGGCGGCAAGAGCCCGCTGGTGATCTGCGCCGATGCCGATCTGGACAAGGCGGTCAACGCCGCGCTGTTCAGCATCTTCATGTACCAGGGCCAGGTCTGCATGGGGGCTTCGCGGATCTATGTGGAACAGTCGATCTTCGACCAGTTCGCCAAGGCCTTCGCCGCCGCGACAGGCCGCGCCAAGAGCGGCGACCTGCGCGATCCTACCACCATGCTGGGCCCGATAATTTCCGAACGCCAGCGCGACCGGGTCTGCCGCCACATCGACGATGCCCGGTCCAAGGGCGCAGAACTGCTAGCCGGTGCTGAGTGGAACGGAAACGTATGCTCAGCGACGGTACTGCGCGGCGTTACAGCCGAAATGACCGTGTTCGAGGAAGAGACCTTCGGCCCGGTCACCTCGCTCTTTCCGTTCAACACACTTGAGGAAGTGCTCGAACTCGCCAACAACACCGAATACGGCCTCAGCGCGTCGATCTTCACCCGCGATCTCGACAAGGCTCTGGCCTTTGCCCAACGTGCCGAAGCGGGGATGGTCCACATCAACGCGCCGACCCTTCACGACGAGCCCCACGTCCCGTTCGGCGGAACCAAAGCGTCAGGTTTCGGGCGCGAAGGGACCGAAGCCGATCTCGAGATCATGACCGAATGGAAATGGGTCACGATCCAGTCGGCGACTGAGGGCGGACACTGACAGGCGGGAACGAATGACCATGAACGATCTCCCTAACCGCGCCCGCTCGATCTCGTCGCTGCGCGACTTCCTCGAACTGCTCGAGGATGCCGGCCAGGCGATCACCTGGAGCGATGCGGTGATGCCCGAACCCGGCGTGCGCAACATAGCCGTCGCCGCATCGCGCGATGCCAACGGCGCGCCGGCGATCGTATTCGACAATATCACCGGTTACCCCGGCAAGCGCTTGGCGGTGGGCGTCCATGGTTCGTGGGACAATATCGCCCTGCTGCTGGGCCGACCTAAAGGCACGACCATCCGCGAGCTTTTCTTCGAGATCGCCGGCCGCTGGGGCGATCAGGAAGCGCAAATCAGCTTTGTCCCAGAAGCCCAGGCCCCGGTGCACGAATGCCGGATCGAACAGGACATCAACCTTTACGATGTCCTGCCGGTCTATCGGATCAACGAATATGATGGCGGGTTCTACATCGGCAAGGCCTCGGTCGCCTCGCGCGATCCGCTCGATCCAGACAATTTCGGCAAGCAGAATGTCGGCATCTATCGCCTGCAGATCCAAGGGCCGGACAGCTTCACCCTGATGACGATCCCCTCCCACGACATGGGACGTCAGATCATGGCGGCCGAACGGGAAGGCGTTCCGCTAAAGATTGCGGTCATGCTGGGTAATCATCCCGGCCTTGCGGTGTTTGCTGCCACCCCGATCGGCTACGAGGAATCGGAATATTCCTATGCCTCGGCGATGATGGGCGCGCCAATCCGGCTGACCAAATCGGGCAACGGGATCGACATCCTGGCCGACAGCGAAATCGTGATAGAGGCCGAACTGCAACTGGGTGAACGCGAGCTGGAAGGGCCGTTCGGCGAATTCCCCGGTTCCTACAGCGGCGTGCGCAAGGCGCCGATCTTCAAGGTCACGGCGGTGTCGCACCGGCGCGATCCGATCTTCGAGAACATTTACATCGGGCGCGGCTGGACCGAGCACGATACGCTGATCGGCCTGCACACCTCCGCCCCGATCTATGCCCAGCTGCGCCAGAGCTTCCCCGAAGTCACCGCGGTCAACGCGCTTTACCAGCACGGACTGACCGGGATCATCTCGGTCAAGAACCGCATGGCCGGCTTTGCCAAGACGGTCGCGCTGCGCGCGCTGAGCACGCCGCACGGCGTGATGTACCTCAAGAACCTGATTATGGTCGATGCCGATGTCGATCCGTTCGATCTCAACCAGGTGATGTGGGCGCTTTCGACCCGCACCCGTGCGGACGATATCATCGTGCTGCCCAACATGCCTGCCGTGCCGATCGATCCTTCGGCAGTGGTCCCGGGCAAGGGGCACCGCCTGATCATCGACGCGACCAGCTATCTCCCGCCCGATCCGGTGGGTGAAGCGCACCTTGTCACCCCGCCGACCGGGGACGAGATCGACGCCCTGAGCAAGCGGATCCGCGAAATGCAGCTGGGAGCCCTGTCATGACCACCACCGTCTGCGGGCGCTGCAAATCGAGCGGCGCTGTCACCGATCATCAGGGCAGGCAGGACGGCGCGGTCGTGTGGACGATCCTGCGCTGCCCGACCTGCAACTTTTCCTGGCGCGACAGCGAACCGGCCCGCGCTATCGACCCGGCTGTGCGCTCGGCCGATTTCGCCGTCGATGCCGGCGATCTCCAGCGTTATCCCAAGATTCTCCAGCAATAAGGCTCCCAACGCCATGATCGATCAAGCCCGCCAGACGGCCACGCTCGGCACCCTCGCCCAGGCACTCGGCAAGGCCGCCGTCGATACCAGCCCGCAGACCCTGGCCCGCTATGCTGTCCCAGGGATGGCACCGGCAGGCGTGGTGCTTCCGGCCGATGAAGCCCAGCTCGCCAAGGTGCTGGAAGCTGCGCGCACCAGCGGCGGTGTGGTCCAGACGGTCTGCAACGGCGCCTACGGACTTGAAAAAGCCGTACAGGACAAGGTGATCGTGCTTGACCTGCAGAAGATGAACAAGGTCCTCGAGGTCAATGACGAACTGGCCACCTGCCTTGTCGAACCGGGCGTCACCTTCCGCCAGCTCGATGCCCACATCAAGGAAAAGGGAATTAAGTTGTGGGTCGACTTTCCCGGCAATCCCGATGAAAGCGTGGCCGCCAGTTTCATCAACCGCCGCCCCGGCTACACCCCCTATTCCGATCATTTCCTGATGCAGTGCGGGCTCGAGGTCATGCTGGCTGATGGCAAGATGGTGCGCACCGGCATGGGCGCCATGCCCAAGAGCACCTGCTGGCAGCTGTTCAAGTTCGGCTATGGCCCTTGGGTCGATGGCCTGTTCACCCAGTCCGATTTCGGGGTGGTGACCAAGGTGGGCATGTGGATGATGCCGCAGCCCCCGGCGCACCAGACCTTCATGGTCTCGGTCCCCAAGGAGGACGATCTGGGCGCGTTGTTGGACGTGCTCGGGCCGCTCAAGCTCAACATGGTGGTGGCCAATGGCGTCGCGGTGGGCAATGCGCTCCACGAAGCGGCCCTGCTCGGCAAGCGCCGCGCCGATTTTGAGGGCCAGGGGCCGATGGCGGCAAGCGCGGTCAAGGCCGCTGGTGAGGTGCTCGGACTAGGCTACTGGAACCTTTACGGCTCGCTCTATGGCCTGCCCGGCAACGTCGCGATCCTGTGGGACATGGTCAAGGGCGCGTTCTCGTCGATCAGCGGCGCAAGGGTGATTACCGATGGCAAGGGCATCGATCCCAAGCTGTGGGCCTGGCGGATGGGCACTATGACCGGTGTGGTGGCCGATCCCCCGGCCAGGACAGCAGGCTGGAGCGGCGACATGGCGCTTACGGTCAACCCGGTCAGCCCTGTGGATGGCGAGGAAGCCGTCAAGCTCTATGAACTGTCGCGCGATATCTGTGCCAAAAACGGCTTCGACTTCGTTGGCGAAACCACCGCGATCTGGCGTTCGGCCAACCATCGCCAGGTGCTGCCCCATGCCGCCGGGAAGGGCGAGGATGCGGTACGGGCCAAGACCTGCGCCGAAGCCCTGATCGCCGCGCAGGCCGAGGCCGGCTTCGGCCAGATCCTGACCGACCCCGGGCTGGGGGCGGCGGTTGCCAAGACCTATGAAAAGGGTGGCCGCTCGGCCCTGCATGCGCGGGTCAAGCAGGCGCTTGATCCCAACTCGATCTTTGCCTCGGTCTGAGCCGATGCGTCGCCATGCCTGCGGAGGTAAAATGAATAAGTTCCTCGCCCTTTCGCTTTTCGCTGCACTTGCTGCCTGTTCGTCCGCACAAGGCGAATCAGTGGTGGACGGTGCGGAGAATTATGAGCGTTACTGCGCAGGTTGCCACAACCCCGGCCCGGGCCACGGTGGCACCATGCTGCTGGCCGAAAAAGGTGCTCCGGTGCCTTCGCTCATCGGTCGCAAGGACTTAGATTACGATTACCTACATTCGGTCGTTCGCCAGGGCCTGATCGAAATGCCGCCGTTCCGACCGACCGAATTGTCGGACGCGGAGATCAAGCAGATCTACGATCACATCGTGGCGCAGAAGCTTCCCCCCGCAAAGGCCGAACCCGCCAAAAACAAGGCACTTTGAGGTCAAATCAAGCTGGGCGGAAAAGGTCGACAGGGTTCGTAAGGCTGAAATTGCTAGGGTGCCAACGGAGTATGCGGATAGCTGGTTGCTTTGGTGAGCACGCACCTTGTGTTTGATAGTCGTCATTATCGATAGCTACGGTACACAAGTGATCGCTTAGTTACGCTGTTGTCTGGTTCCGCTCGCCGCACCACAAAAGCGCTTTCGGTCCAGCTTTCCTCGCTGGCCCGGTTGGCCTTGTGCTCGGCAGCGTAGCCTTCCTGGGAATTTCAGCTCGCTACAACCGCATGCGGGTATTTGCGTGGATTGTTTCACTTTCAGTCTTATCGCCCAAATCACAAAACTCGCGGTAACGGTTGAAGAACTCCTCGCCATTACGGGATATGAACTTAATTTCATTATATGACGAGCTGAATGTATGACTGAAATGGCACGCTTTAATTGGAGCGATCCCTTCAACTTTGACGATCAACTGACTGAAGAAGAACGAATGGTGCGTGATGCGGCTCATGGCTTCGCGCAAGGGGAACTTCAGCCCCGGGTCATCAATGCCTTCCGCGAAGAGCTGGATGCAGCAGAGTTGTTTCCACTCATGGGACAAGCCGGCTTGCTTGGAGCGACGATCCCACAGTCTTATGGCGGTGCTGGAGCTGGCTATGTCTCCTACGGCCTGATCGCGCGTGAGATTGAGCGCGTGGATTCGGGCTATCGGTCAATGGCATCGGTGCAAAGCTCGCTCGTCATGTATCCGATTTTTGCTTTCGGCTCGGAAGAACAGCGGTTTAAATATCTGCCTGGCCTAGCCGCAGGCTCGCTGATCGGCTGCTTCGGCCTGACAGAACCTGATGCGGGATCTGATCCTGCGGGCATGCGCACAATCGCGAAGAGGATTGATGGTGGCTATGTCCTTTCCGGCATAAAAACATGGATTTCGAATGCTCCTTTCGCCGACGTCTTTGTTGTCTGGGCAAAGAGCGAAGCACATGATGGGGCCATTTGCGGCTTCGTGCTTGAAAAGGGCCTGAAGGGGCTTTCCGCTCCCAAGATCAAGGGCAAGCTCAGCCTGCGTGCCTCGACCACCGGCATGATCTTGATGGACGAGGTTGAGGTTGACGAAGAAGCCTTGCTCCCCGGGGTCCAGGGTCTCAAGGGCCCCTTCGATTGCCTAAACCGCGCACGCTATGGGATCAGTTGGGGAGCGCTCGGCGCCGCGGAATATTGCATGCACGCAGCCCGCCAATATGGACTTGATCGGCACCAGTTTGGAAAGCCGCTTGCCGCCAACCAACTTTATCAAAAGAAGCTCGCCGATATGCAAACGGACATTGCGCTAGGGTTGCAAGCCTCATTGCGTGTCGGCCGCCTAATGGACGAAGGCAGGTTCGCGCCGGAGATGGTCTCTCTCGTCAAGCGTAACAATGTCGGAAAATCGCTTGATATTGCGCGCCATGCCCGAGACATGCACGGCGGTAATGGCATCAGCGATGAATATCAAGTCATGCGGCACATGGTGAATCTGGAAACCGTCAACACCTATGAAGGCGCGCACGATGTACACGCGCTCATCCTTGGTCGAGCACTCACTGGCATTGCCGCATTCTAGGGTAGGCCACCTTTCTTCTTCAGTGTTGCGCTGCCTGGTCGCAGCAACAGTCGTTGTGTCGAGTGAGCGGAAACGACGGAGCGTGGTGGCCGCCTCAATAGCTTCGCGGTAGTTTCAGGACATGCTCTGCGATGAATGACAATATGAGATTGGTCGAAACAGGTGCCACCTGATAAAGGCGGGCCTCTCGAAATTTCCGTTCGATGTCGTATTCCTCAGCAAAGCCATATCCGCCATATGTCTGGATGCAGGCGTTGCCCGCTTCGACTGCTACGTCCGCGGCAAGCATTTTTGCCATGTTCGCCTCGGGTCCATGTTCAAGCCCCGCTTCGTAAAGGCGCGCGGCCTCATGGACCATGAGCTCGGCAGCGCGCATATTTGCGTGGGCTCGCGCGATCGGAAAAGAGACGCCCTGGTTCATGCCAATGGGGCGATCGAACACCACCCGTTGATTGGCATAAGCAATGGATTTTCGGGTGAACCATTTCGCATCACCGACGCATTCGGCAGCAATAAGAACTCTTTCCGCATTCATGCCCGAAAGGATGCAATGAAAGCCCTTGCCTTCTTTGCCTAAGAGATTGGCGACCGGGATGCGCATCCTGTCGAAGAAAAGTTCCGTCGTGGCATGGTTCATCATGGTGCGGATAGGCCGGATCGTTAGCGAACCCGCGGTGCGAGCCTGGTTCATATCGACGATGAATATGGAAAGACCGTCGGTTTTCTTCGTCACTTGATCGCGCGGCGAAGTCCTCGCTAGCAGCAGCATGAGATCGCTGTGTTCGGCGCGACTGGTCCAGATTTTCTGGCCGCTCACCACGAAATAGTCCCCATCGCGAACTGCCGTCGTCCTTAACGCAGTGGTATCGGAGCCGCTTCCCGGCTCGGTTACGCCGAAAGCCTGCAAGCGCAGTGCGCCGCTTGCGATCGCGGGCAGATAAAGGCGCTTTTGCTCATCCGATCCATGTCTAAGGATGATGGCCATGTTATACATCTGGGCATGGCATGCCGCTCCGTTGCAACCCATCGCTTGAATCGTCTCAAGGATGGCAACTGCAGCCGAAAGGCCCAGACCTGATCCGCCATATTCCTCGGGTATAAGTACCGAAAGATAGCCAGCGCTCGTCAACGCATCGACAAAAGAAGTCGGATATTCGCGATCAGCGTCGAGCTTGCGCCAATATTCACCCGGGAACTTTTCACAAAGCCGGCGCACACCGTCGCGGATTTCGTGAAAGTGTTGAGGTTCGAAAGGACTAAGAAACTGCATCGCCCTCATCCGGAGAGATTGTGAAAAACCCTTGATCTGCAACGATGACGTCGCGCTCGAGCACCGATGCCCGAAAAGCGCCGTTATTCCAGATTTCGGTTCTGATGGTTTCACCAGGGAACACCGGTGCGGCGAAACGCAGTTGCACTGCGCGCAGGCGCTCGGTCTGGTAGCCGAGCCGCCCGCGGAGGATGGCGTGAACGATGATGCCCATCGTGCCCAGGCCGTGCAATATCGGCATCCTGTACCCGGCGCGCGCCGCGATTGCTGGATCGCTGTGCAGCGGGTTGAGATCTCCATTTAGACGATAGATCAGGGCCTGTTCGGGACCGGTCGTCAGGTCAATGACAAGAGCGGCATTGCCTTCCGCCACGGGTACCGGCGAACTTCGCGGAGCTTCGCCTTCCCCTCCGAACCCGCCGCCGCCGCGAATGAAGATCGTACGTTCAAGACAGGCAAAGCAGGTGCCGCAATCATCGCGGATATTGGTTTCGGTGAATATCAACGCGGCCTTGCCCACGCCTTTGTCGACAATGTGGGTGACGCGGGTTGTGCTTTCGACTTCGCCAGTTGCCGGAACCGGGCCAAGCAGTACCATGGATTGACCGGCATGCAGGACGGAAACCGGATCCACACCGGAATCAGGGTGCCCCAGCCAGAACCCGGGACTCGCGAGAACGAGCGCCATGCCGGGCATGGCAACCGGTCCACGAAGGGGATCCACGAATGGCAGCTGCGCGAGGTCGGTAGGATCTCGCCCCATCCCGATCGATAAGGCGTAAAATGCAGCATCGCGTGGAGTGACGGTCTGACGAACCGCAGGAATACGAAAGTTGAGCAATTTTTGCGGATCGATTGTCACTTTCAATTTCCCTGGAAGGTGGTCAAAGGGTGGCGCTGGCAACCATGATCGGACGGCCGTCGCGCGCATGGGCGACGAACTGAACACTATTACCGTTCGCGCGAAGCGCCAAATGCAGTTCCTCGCCGCAGATCGCGGCAGACACCGCTCGGCAATCGAAGCACCGAAGCGCATTGTCGCCGAAGTGCTGCTGGGCGAGTTCCAGCAGCAGTGTCGCCGTCAACGGACCGTGAACGACGAGGCCGCGATACCCCTCGATTTCGCAGGTGTAGGCCCGATCATAATGAATCCGGTGACTGTTGAAGGTCAGCGCCGAAAATCGGAACAGCAAGGCTTCCGAGGGGACCAGCGCGCGGTGCGCAACCCATCGAGATCCGTCGAAGGTCATGTCAGGCGGCCGCGGCAGCTCTGCGGGCCCCAAAGGCATGGGATCCCGATAAACGATCGCTTGGGTTTCGCGAACGAAGATTTCGCCTTTGCAGTGGATTTCCTGTGCCATCTCGACAAAAACAAGCTTGCCGGTCGCGCCTTGCTTTTCGGCGATGGAATTGATCCGCGATCTGCGCTGCACCTTCTGGCCGATGAGCAACGGCGAAAGAAATTCGATCCTGCTCGATGCCCACATCCGGCGCGACTGAGGAAGTGGTGGCATGAAGCTGCTTTCGCCGCCGCGCACCGGATGTCCATCCACGCTCAATGCGGCTGTTGGCGCGTCTGGCAGGCAAAGGCACCAATGATAGCCTTGCGGCACGCTGCCATCTGCCGGCGCAACGCGGTCGAAAGTCGCCAGCCACCGTCGTGCGGCAGCGGGTTCCAGATAGTCGTGACGCAATTCTTCACGACCAATCCAGCTTTGCCATTGTACGTACGGCTGGGTGGTCATATATCATCCCCGGTCAGGCCGCGGGCAATCACCTGAGCCTGAATTTCCGCAGCGCCCTCGAAAATGTTGAGGATGCGCGCATCGCAAAGGATGCGACTGATCTCGTATTCAAGGGCATAACCATTGCCGCCGTGGATCTGCAGCGCAGCGTCGGCGTTCGACCAGGCGGCGCGAGCGGCAAGCAACTTTGCCATGCCGGCCTCAATATCGCAGCGCTTGTCCGAATCCCTGGCTCGCGCGGCAGCATAGCAGAGTTCACGCGCCATCACAAAATCGACAAGGCTCATCGCCAGCTTGTCCGACACGCGCGGAAACCCGACGATGGCCCTGCCGAATTGCTTGCGAACCAAGGCATAGTCGAGGCCCAGTTCGATGGCCCGCCGCGCGACGCCGATAGCCCGCGCGGCGGTCTGGATGCGTGCGCCCTCGAAGGTACGCATGAGCTGCTTGAACCCTTTCCCCTCCTCGCCGCCCAGCAGGGCGTCTGCCGGCGCGGTCATGGCATCGAACTGCAGGGCATATTCGCGCATCCCGCGATAACCGGGGACCTCGATCTCGCTTCCGGTCATGCCAGGGGCTGGGAAACCGTCATCGCTCGTGCCCCGAGGCTTGGGCACCAGCAACATCGACAGCCCGGCGTAACCCCTGGCTTCAGGTAATGTTCGCACCAGCATCGTCATCAGATCTGATCGGCTGGCATGGGTAATCCAGTTTTTCGCCCCGTTGATGACCCAGTGATCGCCGTCGTGCCGTGCGCGGGTTTGAATGGAGCCAAGATCCGATCCGGTGTCGGGTTCGGTGAAGGCTGCTGACGGCAAAACCTCGCCGCTTGCGATCCTGGGCAACCACCAGGCCTTTTGCGCTTCGGTGCCGTTCAAGCCGATCAGTTCGCCGGCGATTTCCGACCGCGTGCCAAGCGAGCCCGCGCCAATCCAGCCCCGCGACAATTCCTCGGTTATGATGCACATCTTTAGCTTACCGAGGCCAAGTCCCCCATAGATTTCGGGTATGCAGACTCCGAATGTACCGAGATCGGCCATGGCCTGAATCACTGCCTCGGGGATCAGATCATTCGCCAGATGCCATCCGTGAGCCTGGGGCACGATGACAGCATTGGTGAAGCGACGGTATTGCTCGCGGATCGTGTCGGCTTCGGCATCATCGAGCGACTCGCTTGGCCATTGCCCCTGGGCCAGGGCTGCAGCCACTTCGCCTCTGGTTGCAGCATAGTCCACATCGAGTAGGTCCACGCACCGGTCGAAAAGCGTGCGGGCAGCGCTGCCAAGTCCGAGGTCGCCGGGGCGGAAGATTTCGTTCTGGCCCATCGGCAGGCCGCCACCGATCTGGCCAATGCATTCAGCGAAGGCCAGAGTGGCGATCCTGGCGTCAAAGTCATTCTTGCTGCCCCTGGCTTCGGACCATTCGAGCACCGCTTCAAGCGCAGCCACAAGCGTGGCCACCCAGGCATAACCGTGCGCGGCCCGCTGCTCCTCATCAATCCTTCCGGACACCAAGCGCGCGCCCAACGCTGCCTTGACCGAGTCGCGATAGTCTCTCGCGGCGTTCAGGGCCTGGCGCAGATCAGCCACCTTCAGGCCGCGCGCTCGAAGATTGCGGCGATGCCTTGTCCGCCGCCGATGCACATCGTCTCAAGACCGTAGCGGCCTTTCGTGCGCACAAGTTCGCGGGTAAGGTTGGCAAGAATACGACCACCGGTTGCACCGATCGGGTGGCCAAGCGATATACCCGAACCATTGACATTGAGGATTTCGTTCCGGCCGTCGTCATCCGACCAGCCCCATCCTTTCAGAACCGCCAGGACTTGCGGTGCGAAGGCTTCGTTCAGCTCAACCAGATCAATATCGCCCCAGCCAAGGCCGCTGCGGGCGAACAAGCGTTGCACTGCAGGAACGGGACCAATTCCCATACGACTGGGATCACAGCCCGCCGCGGCCGAGCTATGATAAAAGGCGATCGGTTCCACCCCCAGTTCGTCGAGTTTGTCTTCGGCCACCACAAGGCAAGCGGCAGCGGCGTCGTTCTGCTGACTGGCGTTGCCAGCGGTTACGACGCCGCCCTCAATCGCCTTCAGCGCGCCGAGCGAAGCCATCGTCGCGTCGCCGCGATAACCTTCATCGTGTGCGAAGATGGCAGGCGCGCCCTTTCTTTGCGGCACCACAACCGGCACGATTTCGTCGTCGAACATTCCATTCGCCCAGGCGGCCGCGGCCCGCTGGTGGCTGCGCACGGCATAGGCATCTGCCTGTTCCCGGCTGATGTCATAATCCCTGGCAAGATTTTCGGCCGTTTCGATCATGCCGGAGATAACACCAAAACGCTCCGTCGGCTGAGACATAAGGCGTCCGCGCGTCAACCTGTCGTGAAGGGTGATACTGCCGGAACGTTTGCCCCCGCGAAGGTCGGTTGAATAATGTTCGACGTTGGACATTGATTCGACCCCGCCGGCGACAACAACGTCGGACATCCCCGTCTGCACCATCATCGCGGCGTTGACGATCGCCTGTAGCCCCGAACCGCAGCGCCGGTCGAGCTGATAGCCGGGGACTTCAAGCGGCAGGTCGGCAGCCAGCCATGACCAGTGGCCGATGGCCGGCGCCTCGCCGTTGCCATATCCCTGACTGAACACGACATCGTCGACCCGGGCGGGATCGATCTTCGTGCGCTCGATCAGGGCCTTGAGGATGACTGCGCCAAGCTCGCCTGCAGTCATCGGCGAAAGAGAGCCGCCAAACTTGCCCACCGCAGTGCGGATCGGCATGACAATGGCTGCGCGACGAAGGGTCATTTCGGGTCTCCACTCGCCATGTTGCCCACAATACCTGCGTCGATCAGGCGGGCGATTTCGGCGGCAGGCAGCGAGAGCAGATCCGCCAGGACTTCTTCGGTATGCTGGCCATTGCACGGCGCGGGACAAGGATCCCGACGGTGCATTTGGGGAACGGTGGCGAATGTGCCCGCGGCGGGATAGTCGAAGCCGCTGGGATTTGGCACCATCCCGAAAATCGGATTGTTCGCTACCAGCGCTGGATCGTGAACCGCATCAAGCATCCTGCGATAGGGCGAAAAGACGATTCCCCCCGCATCGAAGGCAGTAGACAGATCGGCGTAATCACGCGACCGGATCGCCCGTTCAAACAAGGGATAGAGCATGTCACGCAAGGTATATCGGAGGCCGTCATCCTGTTCGAAAGAAACACCGCGCTCTTGTTCGATGGCCGCAACATCTTCGGAAAGGCCCAGCGCCCCCAGCAAATGGGCCCACTGGCGATGCGTGGCAACGACAATCATTGTCCGCACCCCGTCGCGCGTGGTGAAGTCGCGACCGAACAAACCATAAACTGCATTGCCAAGGCGCGGACGATCCCGGCCCGTATAGAGCATTTCTGCAAGTCCACCGAGGTTGGCGACCGTGCCAATCGCCACGTCTGACAACGGCAGCCGGATCTCGCATCCTTCGCCACTGGTGCTTCGCCACTGCATCGCGGCAAGCATGGCGAATGCTCCGTATGCGCCGGAAATGAGATCCCATGCGGGCAGGACATGATTGACCGGATCGGGGCCCGTTCCAGTCAGCATAGGGTATCCCACGGCATTGTTTATGGTGTAATCGAGCGCGGGCGAGCCATCGGCCCATCCCATTATCCGCAAGGTGACAAGATCCGGACACCCCTGCGCGAGGAGGGCATGGGACAGGAAACCATCCACCGGAAAATTGGTGATGAACTGGCCGGTTGCCCTCACGAGTTCCTGCACTATTTCACGCCCCTCAGGCCTGCGAAGATCAACCGCGACTGACTTTTTTGCACGATTGAGATTCTCCCAATAGAGCGAATCATTCGCCGCCGTCACAGGCCAGCGCCGGTAATCGGGGCCGCCGCCAATCTGGTCGACGCGTATCACCTGTGCGCCAAATTGCGCGCAATAAAGGCCCGCCGTGGGAGAGGCGACGAATGACGATGCCTCAATGATCGATAGGCCATCGAGAAAATTATACATGGCGTTTGATCCGGCCCGCAGGCGAATTGGCCATGCGCCAGGGCGGGGCGGAATGAACCCCCTGGCCGCCCATGGTGCAGCCTGCGGATGAAGTGCAACCCACGAAGGTCAATTCGCCGCCGCAAATTCACGCAGCATGTGCTTAGCGATCTGGAGTTGCAGGATCTGGGTCGTGCCTTCATAAATCCGATATATGCGCGCATCGCGGAAGAAACGTTCGGCATCGTATTCGGCAAGATAGCCGGCACCGCCGTGGATCTGGACGCAGGCATCCACCACGCGGCCGCACATTTCTGTCGCGAAAACCTTGAACGCCGCTGCTTTGCGCAAGATGTTCTCGCCTGCGTCGGCGCGCCGAGTGACATCGTCCATCATGCATTCGGCGGCATAGATTTCGATCTCGCTCTGGGCGAGCATCTGCTGGATCAACTGGAAGTTGGCAATCGGCTCGCCGAATGCCTTGCGCTCGGTCGCGTATCGGATGGCGCTATCCAGCGCCCGGCGGGCATAAGCGGTCGCTGCGGCGCCCACCGACATCCTGCCGTTGTCGAGGCTCATCATCGCGAATGCGAAGCCCTTGCCAAGTTCGCCGCCGAGCAGAGCCTCGCTGCCAACGTGGACATCTTCCAGCCCGATATCGGCGATATGGCTACCCGACTGGCCCATCTTCCTGTCCGACTTGCAGATCGTCACGCCGGGTATGTCAAGCGGGACGATGAATGCCGATATATGGGCGTTTTTGGGCAGATTTTCCATGGCCGTCCGCGCCATGATCAGTCCAACCTTCGCAAAGGGCGAGTTGGTAATATATCGCTTGGTGCCATTGAGAAGCCAGCCGTCGCCGGTCGGCACCGCAGTCGTCTGCAGACCCGCCGCATCTGATCCCGAACCCGGTTCGGTCAGGCCGAAAGCGGCGATTTCACCCGCGGCAATGCGCGGCAGCCATGCAGCCTTCTGCGCTTCTGTTCCACCATTCTTGAGGGCTGAGGCGAACATGCCGACATTGATCGAGATGATCGAGCGGAATGCCGGCATCGCATAACTTAGCGTGTGCATGGTGCGGATATACTGGCTGATGTTCATGCCGGCGCCGCCATGCTCTTCCGGTATGGTCAATCCAAACAGACCCATGTCGCGCATCGCTTCGAGGACGTTTTCGGGGATGAGGTCGGTTTCAATAATTTTGCGCTCGACAGGAATGAGCCGGTCGCGCACGAAGCGTTCAAGCTGTATCAAGAATTGTTCGAAGACTTCTGCATCCATGCCGGCGTTGCTCATCGGTTACCTGTCAGATTGGATCATAAGGAAAGACATGCGCCGAGACTTCATCGGCGCGCGCGAAGCTGCTGCGAAACGAAGGTACAAGCTCGTGGGCAATTGCCTCCGGCGTCCAGCCTTCGACCTTGGTCATCGACCGGATCGGCCGGGGCTTGCAAAACAGGGCGATTTCATTCTTGCGAACCGCGAAAATCTGGTTGGTCACGTCCTTGGATAGGTCGGATGCCAGATAGGCAACCAACGGCGCGATCTTGTCTGCCGACATGGATTGCAACCGTTGGACACGTTCGTGTTCGGCAGGCGTTGTCGCGGGAATTGACGAGGTCATGCGGCTCCACGCAAAAGGCGCGATGCAGTTCGAGCGGACGCCAACTCGCGCCATGTCGAGCGCGATAGACTGCGAAAGCGCGACGACGGCCAACTTTGCCGCCGAATAGTTCGCCTGCCCGATGTTGCCGATCAGACCGCTCGTCGAAGTGAAATGAACGAAACTGCCCGCCTTCTGTTCACGAAAATAGGGCGTGGCGGCCTTGGAAACGTTGAAGACACCAGTAAGATTGACCGCGATGACGCTGGTCCAGTCCGCGTGACTCATCTTGTGCCAGATGCTGTCTCGCAAGATGCCTGCATTGTTCACGACCGCATCGATTCGGCCAAATTTCCGTACCGCATCCTCGATAATGCTCTGCGCCTCCGCCGGATCTGCAACATTACCGAAGTTGGCCGCCGCTTTGCCCCCGGCACCGATGATGTCGTTAGCGGTGTTCTGAGCGAATGCGGTATCGCCGCCGTTGCCCGCCTGCGCCACGCCAGGATCGTTGACGATAATTGCCGCCCCCTGCGCGGCGCAATACAACGCCAGTTGGCGACCTATTCCGCGCCCGGCACCAGTGATCGCGACAACTGATCCATCCAGGCACCGATCCATATCCCGTTCCTCAAATGCAATTAGCCCGACAGGCAGGACTGGCTCAATGCCAGGCTCTGGCAACAAGCTCACCCAGTTCCTCTGCCACTCCGCCAGATGTGCTCGCCAAGGTACAATAGTTGGCAAAGCTTGCCTGGACTGCTGCTTCGGACGACTCGGCACGGGTCAACTGGTCCAGGTCCAGCCCAGCGAGCATTTGGGACTGGACCAGACGTTCACCATGCAACTCTGCCGTCTTCAGCGCCGCATAGGCTGCGGCGTTAATTTCCGACTCAGGCGTACATTGGCACCACTGCTTCATCCAGCGCCGCACCGAACGGACCGGTTGCACGAAGCGTTCATTCGCAGTTGCTGCCGAGTGCTGCGCGGCCTCGATGTCCGAAACAGCGAGAATGGTGCAACGCGCCCCTGCCAACCAAAGGCAAAGCAACACCGTGTTGACGTCACACCCATGCTGATCCTGCAAGGCAAGGCAGGAAGCTGCCACGCCCGGCTTGGCATAAATGTGTAAGGAATAGTCCCATAACGCCGCCGCGTGCTGCTCCACCTGAATTGAAGCTTCATCACCCACTGGCGGCACGGCCGGGCCTTGGTCCGACCGTGCCGAAGTACCCAATCGCGGACCTTGGTGAAAATGCTGACCAGACATGCAACGAGGCCAACCGCCTAGAACGTGCGGGCGCCGAAATGGATTTCCATCATCGGACGCATGACATCCCACCGTTCCAGCTGCGACCAGTGGCCCGAACGGTCGAGAACGTACAGTTCGGCATGCTTGAGATGCTGGATCAGGTATAGGCTGGTGTCGAGCGGCACCACCCGGTCCTGACGGCCATGGAAGATCAGCACTTCGTGCGGCATTTTGCCCAGCAGTTCGGGCGGCATGTTGAGCGTCTCAATGCCGTTCTTCATCGAATCGATCATCTTGACCGCGGTCTTCATGATTCCCGGATCGGTGGCGATCTTGTAACGGTTCTCGACGATTTCCTCCATGCCTTCGAACTTCTCGGCATCGTAGGCGAAGCTGTGCATCACCTGGCGATAGCGGGCATATCGTGGGTCGGAATAGAACGAGAGCAGGCGGATCAGTTCCGGGGTGCGCGGGCCGGGGGCTCCGATCGAACCCATCAGCACCACCTTGTCGATTGTGTCGGGCTCCTCGCTCATCATTTGCAGGGTCAGCGCGCCGCCCATCGAATTGCCTACAACGTGGGCCTTCTTCACACCGAGCGCCTCAAGCAGGCCAAAGCACTGGTCGACCCGGGTGCCGATCCAGCCCATCACGCTGTCAGGCCACGGATCGGGAATCACCGACTGGCCGAAACCGATCAGGTCGGGCGCGATCACGAAGAAGTTTTCGGCGAGGTCCGGCATCAGGTGATACCAGTTGGATGCGGCATGTGCGCCCGGACCCGCACCGTGAAGCAGCAGAATTGCCGGCTTGGACGGATCGCCCGCCAAGAGGGTGTGCGAGGTCAAGCCGCGGCCCGTGATCTTTTCTTCCCTGATAACCCCTTCAGCAGCCATGACATTCTCCCATGTGATCCTGACGATATATTCGCGCGACTCCTTGCCGGAGTTCACAGTCAATTTTGCCGGAGCCTAAGATATCGTTTGACATTGTGCAATGAGTTTTCCCAAGTGTTGCGCATTGGGAGCAGGACACATGACAGGCGAGACATTCGACGATCGACTGGTCGCGCAATTGGCGCAGGAACTCGACCATGCCGAGCAGACCCGCGAACGGATCCGGCCGTTCTCCGTGCGCTATCCAGGCATGCAGATCGAGGATGCCTACCGCATCAACCAGGCCTGGGTCGATCTCAAGCGAGAGCGCGGCCGGGCCGTCTTTGGTCACAAGATCGGCCTGACCTCGCGCGCGATGCAGCAGGCAGCCGGAATCACCGAACCCGATTACGGCACCTTGCTGGATGACATGGTGTTCGAACAGGGCAGCGACGTGCCGACCGCCCGGTTCATCACGCCCAAGGTCGAGGTCGAACTGGCCTTTGTGCTCGGGCGCCGCCTGGAAGGAGCACAGACGACGATTTTCGACGTCCTGAGCGCCACCGACTATGTGGCTCCGGCAATCGAGATCATAGACACCCGGGTGCATCCCAAGGATGCCGAAACCGGAGTGGCGCGCAAGGTCCTGGATACGATCAGCGACAATGCCGCCAATGCCGGAATCATCGTCGGCGGTCTGCCGGCGAAACCCGACGGGCTCGATCTGCGCCGCATCGGCGCCCTGCTCAGCCGCAACGGGGTGATCGAGGAAACCGGCCTTGCGGCAGGGGTGCTTAACCACCCCGCCAACGGCGTCGCCTGGCTGGTACGGCGGCTCGCGCCTTGGGGGCAAGGGCTCGAAGCCGGAGAAGTCGTGCTTGGCGGATCGTTCACGCGCCCGGTCGAAGCGGCGCCGGGCGATGTCTTCAACGCCGATTTTGGCGAGTTTGGTTCAATCGGGTTCCGGTTCGTTTAAGGGGCGAAAATGCAGACACCGGTCAACCGCTTCAAGGCGGCCTTGCGCGAAGGTCCGGTCCAGCTTGGCTTCTGGTTGGCCCTGGCCCATCCAGACATTGCCGAAATCTGCGCGGGCCATGGCTATGACTGGCTGCTGATCGATGGCGAACATGGCCCGCAAACCCTGCCCGGCATCGTCGCGCAGCTGCGTGCGGTCGAGGCGACGCCGCCGTGTTCGGCGATCGTCCGGATTGCCGGCCACGATCCGGTAGCGATCAAGCAGGTTCTCGATCTTGGAGCGCAGACTCTGATGGTTCCGATGGTCGAGACCGCCGAACAGGCCCAGGCCATCGTAACTGCGTCCCGCTATCCGCCTGCAGGCGAACGCGGCCTCGGCGGCGCCCGTGCCGCGCGCTGGGGTGGCTATCCTGCCTATGTCGCAGAAGCCAATGCGCAGGTTTGCATCATCGCCCAGATCGAGACCGCGACCGCCGTCGACAACATTGAGGCGATCGCCGCAGTGGACGGAATCGACGCGCTGTTCCTTGGACCTGCGGACCTGGCCGCGACCGAAGGTTTGCTGGGCGCAATCAATTTCGATGCCCTGTTCAAGCTGACCGGCGAAGCACTGGCGCGGATCGTCTCAACCGGCAAACCGGCCGGGATCCTTTCGCGCGACGAACGCCTCGTCCAGCAGTTCCTCGATGGCGGTGCCCGCTTCATCGCCAACGGGATCGACAGCTTCACGATGGCCAAGGGCGCGGGCGACGGACTCCGGGTCTGGCGTGAGCGTATCGCGGCACAGGGCGGCAACTGAGGCTATGGCAAAACCGGCTTGGCAGACGCCTCGTTCCAGTGACCCGGTCAAACCGCTTGATGGCGTCCGGGTGCTTGAATTAGCCCGCATCCTGGCTGGCCCATGGTGCGGACAGCTGCTGGCGGACCTTGGCGCCGAAGTGATCAAGATCGAACGGCCCCGCGTAGGAGACGATACGCGGCATTGGGGGCCGCCGTTCGTGACAGCAGAAGATGGCACCAATTTGGGAGCGGCTTATTTCCATTCGACCAATCGCGGCAAGCGGTCTTTCGCAATCGACATCGCCAGCGCGGAGGGCCAGGCCATCATTCGCGATCTGGCAAGCGGCGCAGATATCGTGATCGAGAACTACAAGGTCGGCGGGCTGTCGAAGTACGGGCTTGACCATGCCGCGCTTTCCGCACTGAATCCGCGCCTGATCACCTGCTCGATCACAGGGTTCGGACAAACCGGGCCATACGCCCACCGCGCAGGCTACGATTTCATCGCCCAGGCCATGGGCGGCATGATGTCGATGACCGGCGAACCCGATGGCGAACCGCAGAAGGCGGGCATCGCCGTGGCCGATCTGTTCACGGGCATGTACAGCACGGTGGCGATCCTCGCTTCGCTCAACCGCCGGGACCGCACCGGCAGCGGCGCCCACATCGACATGGCACTGCTCGACACCCAGGTGACTGTCATGGCCAATCAGGCGATGAACTGGATGACATCGGGTAATGTGCCGCGCCGGTTCGGCAACGGTCACGCCAATCTGGCACCCTATCAAGCCTTCCCCACGCTTGACGGGCCCTTGGTGATTGCGGCCGGCAACGACGGCCAGTTCGCCAGCTTGTGCCGCGTTTTGCGGTGTTCACTGCATGAAGACCCACGCTTCGCCACAAATCCTGCCCGTCTCTCGAACCGGGCGGAACTGGTCACAACGGTCGAGGGGCGCACGGCCCAGTGGAACCGACAAGCGCTGTTCGACGCGCTTGAAGAGGTTGGCGTGCCAGCCGGACCAATCAACGAACTCGACGAAGTGTTCGCCGATCCACAGGTCATCGCCAGGGGCCTCGCCGCAATGGCCGGAGGGCGCAAAGGCGTCGCCAGCCCGATCGTGATCGACGGGGTGCGAATGGTTTCGGATCTGGCCGCGCCGGGAAGTCCCGAGTCGGTCGGAGACGAATAGGCGGCGCAGTCAGTTCGCAGCCTGAACCGGTATAGGTCCCCCGAACAATCGCCAGCCTTCGCTGAACAGTACAAGCACGATGGTCACGCTCGCCACCCCGAAGAACGAATAGGCCAGAGGCAGCGGGGAACCATTGTAGGCCTGCCCGATCAGTGCGCCCAGCCCCGCGCCAAGCACCAAACGGAAGAACGTCTGAACAGAGGCCGCGGCCCCGGCCACCTTGCCGAATGGCTGCAGGGAAATCGCAGTGAAATTGATGAAGACCGTGATCAGCAAGCACATGTTCGCGGATGTCAGAAGCACGAACTGAAGCAGGGTTTCGCCCGGTCGGGATGCCACATAGATCTGGCCGATCGACACAAGGAAATGGCACAGGATGGCGGCATGGCCGATCCCTCGGATGCCGAAACGGTGTACGATAGCGGAATTGGCAATGCTGGCCAGCATCATCGAGCCCGCCATCAAGCCAAAGATTACCGAATAGGCCCCACCGGCCCCGAAATGTTCGCCGATCAATTGCTGCGAGCTGTTGATGAAGCCGAAGTGAGCGCCGAAAATCAGGGCCATGCCAATGACGTAACCGATCGACCGGCGATTTGTCAGAACGAGGCGGATGTTGCCGAACAATTCACTCGCACCATGAGACTGCCGCCGGGAAAGCGGCAGCGTTTCTTCCATGCGGAAGAAATACCAAGCTGACACTCCCATCGACAGCACCCCGATGACGATGAAGACGGCACGCCAGCCGAGCGCTGTAAAGATCACATAACCCAAACTTGGGGCGAGGGTCGGGACTGCCATAAACAGCATCGCGACAAAGGCCTGCAGCTTGGCCATGTCTTCGCCCTGATAGCGGTCGCGAACGATCGCCAGAGGAAGGACGGTCAGGGCGGAAGAGGCACAGCCAAGCAGCGCGCGGGCCGCCAGCAGGACCGAAAAGTCAGCCACGAAAGCACAAAGCAGATTGATCAGGGCGAACAGAACCATGCAAACCAGCAGGACCGGCCTCCTCCCAAGCCGGTCGGAGATCGTCCCCGGGACGAGCGAAAACAGGCCCGAGCAGATCAGGAAGGTGCCGATGACCCATTGCCGCTGGTTTGAACCGCTTGCTCCCAGATCGGTTGCCATGGCACCCAAAGCCGGAAGCAACGTTGTAAACCCAAGTGACTGCAATGCCTGGATCATCGCCATCATGGCGATGAACTCCCGTTTGCCGATTGGCTCTTTATCGGACAGCGACAACGTTCATACCTTCCGGATGGTCGGGCCTGGCAGCGCCCCCGCCATGAAGCCGGTCCACCAATATGGAGGCCCGTCCACTTCTGATGTAAAGCCGCAGGAGCTATCCTTGCCAGCCGATCGCACGACTCGCTGCTATGGCCGCCGAAAGGATCTTTTCGATCTTCGTCTTCGAATAAAAATGCTTGTCCTGAACTCGCGAGAGAACGCTCATCGTCGCAACAAGCCTGTTCGCGGAATCAAACACAGGTACACTCAAGGCAGAGAGACCAGGCACAACCGTACCCTGTGTGGTCGCGTATCCCAGCTCGCGCGCTTGGACTATCTGCCTTTCCAGTTCGTCGTCGGAAACCACCAGCCCGCTGGCGCGCTCTTGCTCGATGACGGGCTGGGTCAAAGTTCGTGAACAATGGGTCAAATACAGGATGCCAGTCGACGAAGCCTGCAATGGCAAAACAGAGCCGACGTGCAAACTGGTAAACAGGGGCAGACCGCCATCGATCCAGCGAATCACCGATGGCCCGTAATTACCCCAGACCGCCAGCAACCCTGTCGTTTGCAGTTCTTCCAGCACGCTCGCCAGATTATCGCCAGCGATCCGTACCGGCTCCACCCGCGCCAGCGCGGCCATGCCAATACGAACTGAAAACTCACCTAGTGCATAGCGGCCATTCTGGACATTCTGCTCGACCACGCCTGTATTGACAAAAGCCAGCAGGTAACGGTGTGCCTGGCTGCGTGACAGACCCGATTTCTCGGCAACTTCACGCAGATGTGCGCCATCCCTTGGGCAATCCATCAAGGCCCTGAGGACGCGAACACCAATTTCCACGGACTGGATAGCCTTGCGCGGCGAATCATTCGCGCTCAAATCTTCGGGAGGCAAGCGCTCGTTAGCCTGATGTTCGATTTCATCACCTTTAGCTGTAAGCTGGCTAGCCTTGCGTGCGTTCATCGGTATTCCCCTTCACCAGCCACTCCCCGGCCCCAAAGCCCCTTGCATTATGGGAAAGGAGTTGCATATTGTCCAACGAATAGTGTAAGGTGCAAACGCGTGCAAGGGGATGATCTGAGTCAATTGCGACAAAGAGGCCGAGCGTCAACCCAACCAGGCGCTTAAAAACCAGTGAGAGGAAAGGAAGTCGGGTAATGGCTGCAATCGCGTTTCCCAGATCGTCCGAAGAGCATTTCGAAGAGTTGCGAAAGGCGCCCGTTCTCGCCCTGCCGACAGCTCTCTTGTTTGTCGTTTCCATGGCAGGGATCGCAACGACCTGGTACCTGGCGCTGAACGCTATGCTTCCGCTTTGGGTCGGTGCGATCTCAAACGGCCTCGTCACCTATCTGCTTTTCAGCGTGATCCACGACGCCTCGCACAAGTCGCTGTCGAGCGTTGGCTGGATCAACGAATCGATCGGCGCGATCGGCTTGTTCTTCCTCTTTCCCTATGCCCCGATGGTCCTGCTCCGCTGGGTCCACAACAAGCACCACACGCATACCAATGGACCCAAAGACCCCGACCGGTTCGAGCATGAATCGCCCTGGTGGCAGGTTCCATTCCGCTGGACCTTCTTCGATGGTGCCTACATCTGGTATTTCGTCAAATATGGTCAGAACGTGCGCAAGAAACATGGCACCGAACTGCTTGTCTTCTATTCGCTCCTCGCGCTGCTGTTCGTTGCGGCAATTTACTTCGGCTTCGGCTGGGAACTGTTCATGCTGTGGTTCGTGCCGTCACGGATCACGCTGTTCATCATCGCCATCGTCTTCGTCATCCTGCCACATCATCCCGCGATCATCGCGCAAGACGAAGACCCTTACATGGCGACAACCATGCGGTTCGGCTGGGAATGGTTGCTCAACCCGCTGCTGGTTTATCAGAATTACCACCTGATCCACCACCTCTGGCCTGAAATCCCGTTCTACCGGATGCACAAGGCCTATTACCTCAAGTACGATGAAATCAACGCCAACCGCATCCCGCGCCAGAAAGCCTTCGCCCTGAAGCCCGAGAACTATGACGACCACTTTGCGGTTCGCCGGGAACTCGACCAGGCGCAAGGCAAGGCAAGGCCTGCCTAACGAAATAACGGCCGGACCGTTCGGTATGGTCCGGCCGTACCTCCAGACCGGGAAACGCACTGATGGCCAAGCAACTTCACCTTGGCGCGTTCATGCGCCCGGTCAGCATCCACACCGGAGCCTGGCGGTATCCAGGTGCCTTACCCGACGCGAACTTCAGCCTGGCAGCGATCCAGCGCTTCATCCGCAGCCTTGAAGCTGCCAAGTTCGATTATTTCTTCATGGCTGATCACCTCGGCGTGCTCAACCTGCCACGCCAGGCGCTGATGCGCAGCCACACTGTGACCTCGTTCGAGCCATTCACGTTGCTTTCCGCACTGGCCGGGGTGACTGAGCGAATCGGCCTCGTCGCAACGGCCTCGACCACTTACGACGAGCCGTTCCATGTCGCGCGCCGCTTTGCCTCTCTCGATCACATCAGCGGCGGGCGGACCGGCTGGAACGTGGTGACCACTTCGAATCCGGACAGCAGCCGCAACTTCGGCCTGGAGACCCAGCCAGATCACGCCGCGCGCTATCACCGCGCCCGCGAGTTTCATGACGTTGTGACCGGGCTGTGGGACAGTTTCGCCGACGATGCCTTCGTTATGGACGCAGCAAAGGGCATCTATTTCGACCCCGCCCGGATGCGTGCGCTGAACCACAAGGGCGAGCATTTCTCGGTCACCGGGCCGCTTAACATCGCCCGTCCGGTTCAAGGCTGGCCGGTCATCTTCCAGGCCGGTGCCTCGGACCCGGGCCGCCAGCTCGCTGCCGAAACCGCCGAAGCCGTATTTGCTGCGGAATCGACGCTGGAAGGCAGCAAAGCCTATTACGACGACGTCAAAGGGCGGGCGGCGACGGTAGGACGCAATCCCGATCACATCAAGATCATGCCGGCCGTATTCCTGGTTGTTGGAGACACCGTCGAGGAAGCCCACGCGAAGCGCGCGAAACTGGACAGCCTGGTCCACTACGACAGCGGCATCCATTCACTGTCCGGCATGCTGGGTCACGACGTATCGGGCTTCGATCCCGATGGCCCCCTGCCCGACATCCCCGAATCCAACGCCAGCAAAAGTTCGCGGCGGTTCATGATCGAATTGGCCAGAGCTGAGAGCCTGACGATCCGCCAGCTCGCCGCGAAGGCCGGCAGCTATGGCGGTTTGGCTTTTGTCGGCACCGCCAAGACCATCGCCGACGAGATGCAGCATTGGCTTGAGCAAGGCGCTTGCGACGGTTTTACCACCATGTTCCCTTACCTGCCGGAAGGCCTGGAAGACTTTGCCGGCAAGGTTGTGCCCGAACTGCAGGCGCGCGGCCTGTTCCGCACCGAATACGAAGGCGAAACGCTGCGCGACCATCTAGGCCTGCCGCGCCCGGACAACCGCTTCTTCGCCTGATGCGGTGAGCCGGTTTGTCATCATCGGCGCCGGGGCAATCGGCAGTTTCCTGAGCACGCGGTTGCACAACGCCGGGCATGAAGTTCTGCTGATCGCCCGAGGAGCGCGGCTCGAGGCCTTGCGAAACACGGGCGTGCTGCTGTCCGAAGGCGGGGCCGAGCGGCAAGTGCGTGTGCCGGTGTCCGCAGCATGCGATCCCGCAACGCCGCCGGATCATGCCATCCTGGCAACCAAGACGTTTCAGATCGAATCGGCGCTTGCCCTGCTCGAACCACTGCGCGGAAGCCGCTTCACGCTGCTGACGGTGCAGAATGGGGTCGAAGCACCCGGCATCGCCCAGGCCGCCCTGCCCCGCGCTGTCGTGCTTGGCGCACGCATGCACGGCTTCTTCGAGCTGGAAGACGGGATCGTGCGCCACACCGGCGTCCCCGCCACGCTGCTGGCCGGCCCGGTCGCCGATCGCGCAACCGACCCGGCTGCCGGACAGGCCTCGGCAATCCTTGCGGGCGACCTTATTGCCGCTGGGGTCCCCACCACTCTGACAGGCGACATGCGCCCAGCGTTGTGGGACAAGTTCCTGATGGCCGCGACGATCGGCGCGGTGGCCCCGGCGTTCGGCCTGAAGGTCGGTCAGGTGCTGGGCCATCCCCAGGCCAGCGCGCTTTTGCGCGAGGCCATGGCCGAGGTCGAACGGATCGCAGCGGCGTTGGGCATCGAATTGCCGCCCGATTGCATATACGAGAAGCTGGACTTCATCGGCCGCTTTCCACCCGACGTCACCAGTTCGCTGCAGCGCGATCTCGAAGCGGGCAGACCGTCGGAATTCGTCCACCTCAGTGGGGCCATACCCCGCTTCGCGCGACAGGCCGACCTGCCCTGCCCGGCCACAGACGAAATCCTCGCGCGGCTGCGCGCCCGCGGGCTTCAACCTGATTGATCAGACGATATCCCGCTCCATCGCGCGCCTGGCAAACCATGCACCCGCCATGATCACAGCATGCGCGGCCAAGGTCGTCAAGCCGACCCACAAGGCTTCGCCGCTCCAAACGACGCTATAGATGTCCCAGGCGGAGCCGACGAGTTCGGTCAGCACGATCACCGGAACCAGCGCCCAGTAGCGCAACGGATCGCGCGCGCCCCACAACGCCACGAGGCCGATTGCTGCCAGTTGGATGCCAACGATCAACCAGGCATCAAGCAGCAGGCCGAAAGACGGCGTCCCCTGCCCCAGCGCAATACCGGGGTAGATCAGCCGCAGGGCCCCCGCATAGACCGGCGGCCAGAGCAGCACGAGATTGCAGAGATACCAGATCCCCACGGCGATCAGGTAAGTGCGCAGAACCTTCATGGCGGCCTCCTCAGGCGATCGCGAAGATATCCGATGTGGCGCAGGCGATGCGCGCATCCTTGTGCGGCGCATAGTCCGGATCGTTCATGAAGGCGTCGATCGCCTCCATCGAAGGAAACCGGATCACCACGACATAGTCAGGTGCGGCTCCCTCGCCCTCATAACGGACGAACTCGTGCGAACGGCAGACCATTTCCCCGCCGTGGCGTCCGACCAGCGCCGGAACTGCGGCCATATAGCCTGCCACCCAGGTTTCGTCGTGCGATTTGATCGATCCGATGAAATAGGCAGCCATCACTCCGTTTCCTTTGGTCAGCGCCGGGACCGCCAGCTTTCCCGCTAGAGCCCCAGCAAGGTGTTGCGAACAGCTTGCGCAAATCCCGCAGTTGTCCCGTTTCCGCCAAGATCGGGGGTCCTCGCGATATCGGGCGCAATGAGCGCCGTTTCGAGTGCGCGCATCACCAGCGCGGCGGGCTCGGTTTCGCCGAGATGCTCCAGCATCATTGCACCCGACCAAATCTGGCCGATCGGATTGGCGATGCCCTGCCCGGCGATGTCCGGGGCAGACCCGTGGACCGGCTCGAACATCGAAGGGAACCGCCGTTCGGGGTTGAGGTTAGCAGAAGGAGCCACAGCGATGGTGCCAGTGATTCCCGGCCCCAGATCGGAAAGGATATCACCAAAAAGGTTCGAACCAACCACCACATTGAACCGTTCGGGCGACATCACAAAGCGTGCGGCGAGAATATCGACATGATACTGATCGGCGGCAACATCGGGGTATTCGGCGCCGATCGCGGCAAAGCGCTCGTCCCAGAACGGCATCGAATGATAGAGTCCATTGGACTTCGTCGCGCTGGTCACATGCCTGCGCCCGCTCCGCCGAGCGAAGTCGAAGGCATAGCGCAAGATGCGGTCGGTGCCCCGGCGGGTGAAGATCGCCTGCTGGACGACGATTTCGTTCTCGCCAGTTCCGGTCCGACCGCCGATCTGGGAATATTCGCCTTCCGAGTTTTCGCGCACCACCCAGAAATCGATGTCGCCGCGAGCCTTGTCGCGCAGGGGCGAAGCGATGCCCGGCAGCAGCCGCACCGGACGCAGATTGACGTACTGCTCGAACTCGCGCCGGATCGGCAACAGCAGCCCCCACAGCGAGATATGATCGGGTACCCCGGGAAAGCCGACCGCGCCGAGGAACACCGCATCATGATCGCGCAACCGGTCTAGCCCATCATCGGGCATCATCTTGCCGGTTTTGAGGTAGGTCTGGCAGCTCCAGTCGAAGTGCCGGAATTCGAGCACGAAACCGCACTTGGCCGCTGCCGCCGTCAGCACCGCGATTGCGGCAGGCACCACTTCGCGGCCAATTCCATCTCCCGGAATGCTGGCGATGGAATAACGCCTCATGGTCAATCTTTCCCTACAGATAGCTGTTCAAAGTCTTGAGCACCCGATAAGCGCTGAGAAAGGCTGGCGCAGGAACCTGCAGTTGCTCCGCTGCCGCCGCGAGCGGCCCCAGGACCTCGTCAACTTCCATCCGCCGGCCCGCCACGAGATCGTCATGCATCGAGGTGCGGACGGGACGGTTTTCCGGCTTGAATCTGGTGCCCATCGCCATGACACCGTACACTGCCTCTTCAAAGCTTTCACGGTCAATCTCGACCAATCTGGATACAGGCGCGAAATAGTTCTGCGGTTCGTAGCCAAGTGCCTTGTAGATCGCCAGCAGATCCTTGACGACGTGGACATAGTGTTCGGCGCCTTCGCGAACCGCCACACCATCCACAAAATCGAGCTTTGGAAGCGCGCCCAGCGTACTGGCGCTCCACGACGATGCTCCACCGACCTGAACCACTTTTTCCCAATGGACATGGACGATATCGGGAGTTGAGCGCGAACCCATGCCCGCAGCGTCGAGCGCTACGGCCATGATCCGCGTGCGCTCGCTCTCCCCGCCTTCCAGCTCGCCGAAATAGGCGGTGACGGGAA
>NZ_ALVC01000030.1:0-9776 GCF_000293195.2 Sphingomonas sp. LH128 | reverse complement strand
ACGATGCCGATCAGCAGCAGGATGCCGATGATCCCCATGATCGACAGGTCATTGCCTGTAAGGCCCAGGGCCAGCAGCGCCCCCAACCCTGCCGATGGCAGTGTCGAGATGATCGTTAGGGGATGGATCGCACTTTCGTACAGCACGCCCAGCACGATATAGATCGCCACGATCGCCGCCGCGATCAGCCATGGCTGCGATTTGAGCGAGGCCTGGAAGGCACGGGCTGCGCCTTGAAAGGATCCCGTAACCTCGTCCGGCACGCCCACATCATGCCTGGCGCTTTCGATGGCCTGCACAGCGTCGCTGAGCGCGAAGCCGTCGGCGACATTGAATGACACCGTCACGGCCGGGGACACCCCCTGGTGAGCTATCGTGACCGGAGAAATGCCTTTGCGCAGCTTCACGAGCAGGCTCAAGGGTACGAGACGGCCGGACGATGCGGAGCGCACGAACAAGTTCTGCAAGGCGCGCTCGTCCAACTGGAATTCCGAGGCGACCTCCTGAACGACATAATACTGGCTTGCTGGCGCAAAAACGGTTGCGATCTGTCGCTGGCCGAATGCATCGTACAGCGTGTTGTCGATATCCTGGACAGTGACGCCAAGCCGCGAGGCCATGTTGCGATCGATGTCGAGAAGGAGGCTTGTTGCCGCCTGCTGCCGATCGGAAGATACATCGCGCAGAGCATCGAGGGTTTTCAACCTAGTCTCGAGCGCGGCCGACCACTTGTAGAGTTTCTCCACATCTCCGGTCTGCAGCGTGTACTGATACTGAGCCATGCCGACCCGCGCGCCGATCTGGATGTCCTGCCGGACCTGAAGCCCTTGAGTGACCCCATAGTGCTCGGCCGCCTTCTTGCTCACTCTGGCGATGATCTCATCCGCGGAGCTCTCGCGTTGGTCCATAGGCTTCAGATTGAGGATGATGCGGGCATCGCTCATGGTCGGGTTAGGTCCGACCCAGTAGTCCACGGTGGCCACGTCGGGATCATCCATCCCGACCTTCGCCACCGCGTTCAGACGCTCGGACATTGCCTTGAAGGAGATATCAGGTCGGCCCCTCACGGTGCCGAGGACGAAGCTCGTGTCGACTTGCGGGAAGAAGCCTTTCGGCATTCCAGCGTATAGCCCAACCGTGACCACGATGGTGGCCAGGAAGCAGCCCATCGTGGCGCGCTGGTGGCACAGGGCCCAGTCCAGCGCTCGGCCATAGGTGGCGGTGATCCGGGCGAACCCCTGTTCAAGTCGGGCACCGATCCGGCCGGTATCGCCGGGCATATCCCGACGCAGCAGCCATCCGCACAGCATCGGTGTGACCGTGAGTGATACGATTGCCGACATGATGAGCGCGACACTGATGGTGACCGCGAATTCTCGGAAGATCTTCCCCACGATCCCGCCCATCGCGAGGATGGGGATGAAGACTGCTATCAATGAAACCGTCATCGACACGATCGTGAAGGTGACCTCGCGACATCCCTCGATTGCGGCCGATAACGGGGACCGCCCTTCCTCCACATGGCGCATCACGTTCTCGATCACGACGATCCCGTCATCGACGACGAAGCCGACTGCGATCGTCAGCCCCATCAGCGACAGGTTGTTCAGACTGTAACCGAGGCCATACATCACGGCGAAGGTGACGATCAGCGACAGGGGAATTGTAAGGCTGGCGATCAGCGTCGCCCAGAGATTGCGCAGGAACAGCAGGATGACGAGCACCACCAGTCCGATGGTGATCATCAAGGTCATCTGCACGTCATCGACCGAGGCATGGATCGTCTGCGTCCTGTCCGCCACGATGTCGAGTTGGACAGATGGCGGAAGGGCGGCGGCCAGTGCCGGCAGCCTGGCCTTGATGCCCTTGAGCGTTTCGACGACGTTCGTTCCCGGGCTCTGGTTCACGTCAATGATGATCGCACGGCGCCCTTCGAACCAGGCTGCCTGCCGGGTGTCCTCGGCCGCAATGTCGATCCGGGCGATCTGCGACAGTTCAATCGGCGCACCATTGCGGTGAGCGACGACCAGGCGGCGATAACCATCGACATCCAGCAACTGGTCGGATGCGTTCAGCACGATTGCCTGATGTGGCCCGTCTAACGAACCCTTGGGTGCATTGAGGGTGGATGCAGAAATGACGCTCCTCACATCCTCCATCGTCAGGTTTCTGGCCGCAAGGCGACGCGGATCGATGCGGACGCGGATCGCCGGACGCATCTGGCCGTGATAATCGATGGGTCCCACCCCGGGCATTTGGGAGAGCGCCTGGACGATCTGGCTCTCCGCATGTCGGTTGACCTCGGTCAGCGGCAGAGTTGGCGAAGTGATCGCCAGCGAGATCATCGAGACGTTCGCCGGGTTTACCTTCCGGTATGTCGGCGGGTTCGGCATGTTCCTGGGAAGCAGGCCCGCCGCGGCGTTGATCTGCGTCTGGACATCCGCCGCCGCACTATCGATGCCACGATCCAGATCGAACTGCAGCGTGATCTGCGTCAGCCCGAGCGAACTGGAGGAAGTCATCTCGACTACCCCGGGAATGTTCGTCAGCATACGCTCCAGCGGGGTCGCCACAGACGCCGCCATGACATCCGCGCTGGCACCGGGCAGGTTCGCCGACACGGATATCGTAGGGTACTCGACTTGCGGCATCGCGGAAATCGGCAGCGCCCAATAGGCTGCCAGTCCAAGCAGACACGCTCCCAGCGCCAGGAGGCAGGTTCCGATCCGGCGTTGGATGAAGAGGTTGGAGACGCTCATCGTGCGCCTTGGCCGACAGCAGGCTTTACCTGCACCGCAGCGCCCGGAGACAACCGGGACTGGCCATCGATGACGACCATCTCGCCCTGTTTCAGCCCCTCGCGAATGACGGTGAACCCATCGCCATTTGGTCCGGTCTTCACCGTGCGGACCTGGCCAATTCCGCGGTGGTCGACGACATAGACGTAGGTGCCGGTTTCGCCGGTCAGGATTGCCTGTTCGGGCACAACCACAGCCCCACGCTCAGTGCGAGCCCGTACCCTGACCGACACCAAGGCGCCCGGCCAAAGCAATCTGTCCTTGTTATCGAACTGAGCGCGCAGCTGGAACTGCCCGTTGCCGGGGTCGATCGCGCTGCCGACTACAGAGAGCTTGCCGCGTGCCAGAGGGGTTTGCCCGTCTGCATCGACCACGGAGACTTCGAGCGGACCTTTGCCCTGTCCGTCGATGACCTGACTCAGGGAATCCTGAGGGAGAGTGAAAATCACCGAGATCGGCGCCATCTGCGTGATCGTGACGATCCCCGTGGGATCACTTGTCCTGACGATGCTACCCCGGCTCACCTGACGGATGCCAACGCGGCCAGTTATCGGCGCGGTGATCCTGGAGAACTCAAGGTTGAGCCGCGCCGATCGGATGGAGGCGCCATCTGCCAGAAGGGCGGCGCGCAATGCCGCAGCTTGCGCCTTTGCCGCGTCGCGGCTCTGCGAGGTTCCAGCTCCGGCCTGCGCGAGAACTTCGGCGCGCGCGGCTTCCTGTCCGGCATTGGCGAACTGCGCCTGATCCCTTGATCGTACCGCATTGGCCTGCGCCAGGACTGCCTCGTAGGGCCGTGGATCCAGGCGCGCCAGCAGTTGCCCGGCCTGAACGTCTTGCCCTTCGACGAAGTGCAGCTCGATCAACTGCCCTTCAACCTGCGGCCTGACATCTACAATATTGATAGGTGTCACGCTGCCATTGCCTGACAGCCAGACCGGCAAGTCGCGAATGGACACTGGTGCAACAACGACGGGGATTGGCGCGACCTGTTTGGTCGCATTGGAAGCGCCAACGTCACTAGCCTTGAAAGCGCCGATCGTCGCAATACCCAGGATCGCGGCAGTGCCTATTCCGGCGACTTTCCAGGCCAGGGTGGACCTGTGACGCGCAGTATACTCATTCGCTTCGATCACTGTGCTTCTTTCGTCAGGGCAGCTTCGCCTGCTGCGTGTTCGGCGAGCGCCGACCTCACCATCGTCTGCTCATCCATGCCTCCCCCCAGAGCCCGGCAAAGGCTGACGATGCCCAGCAGATGATCCAGACGGATCGATGCGGAGGTGTCGCGCGCTCTGTAGAGCGCCTGTTGCGTGGTCAGCACTGTCAGATAATCCGAGCTGCCGAGCCGATACTGTAACCTCGCTAGCGAATCCGCCTGAGCCGCAGCAGCGAGCGCCGCATTCGCCGCAGCCTCCTGCCGACGCAGCGCGGTCAGTCCACTGAGTGCGTCTTGCGCATCCCGGAAGCCCCCTAGTATCGCCTGACGGTAGTCAGCAATGAGTTCGTCCTGTCGGGCCGTTGCCATCTGCATCTGCCCCTTCAGACGCCCACCCTGGAAGACAGGCGCCAGCATTGCCCCGCCGATCCCGGCAACCAGCGAAAGCGGGAACACCCGCGCAGTGCTGGCCGTCGCGATGCCAGCTTCCCCGGAAAGGGACAGGTTCGGCAGGAATGCGGCCCGAGCGGCGCCGACATCAAAGTTTGCGGCGACCAGACGCGCCTCTGCGGCGCGGATGTCCGGCCTTGCCGTGAGAAGCCTTGCAGGTGGATCTTCCGAGAAGCTGGGGCGCACAACATCGTCCAGCTTTGCAGGAGCCAGAGCGAAGCCCTGCGGCGACATGCCGACCAAGACCGCAAGTGCATGTACCGTGTTTTGCAGCTGCTGCTCGAGCAACGACACCTGGCCATCGAGCCCCGCGACAATGGTCTCTTGCTGGCGAACCTGCATCAAGGTCGCGGTGCCCGAGCGCTGCTGGATCTCGACAAGACGCAGCATTGCGCGGGCCTCGCGTGCCATGTCGGAAGCGATCTCGATCCTCTCGCGCAGAGACAGGGCTGTGAAATAGCTTTCCGCGACTTGCGCCGACAGTGTCATCGCCACGGTCGCGGCGTCTGCCGCACTGGCCTGCACATTCGCATTGGCAGAACCGCGAGCCGCCGCGTTGGCGCCCCAGAAGTCGATTTCATAGCTAGCCTGCGCCGTGACACGCCGCGCGGTCGTTCCCACCGTACGCCCGCCCTCGACGTAATAGCCGCCGATCTGCAGAGAAGGATTGACGGCAGCGCCCGCGATGAGGGCGCGACCCTGTGCCTGCCGAATCCTGGCTTCAGCGGCTGCGAGCATGAAATTTCCCGCGAAGGCCCGATCCATCAGGTTGTCGAGTTCCGCGCTGGCGAAAGTGCGCCACCATCCTGCACTGACAGGCTGGGCTTGCATTGCGCTGGCAGAATCGCCTTGCCAACTGGCCGGTACTGCCACGGCGGGCCGCTCGTAAGGCGCGACCACGGAGCAACCACTAAGCAGCGCGCACGCGCCGACCAGCAGCGGCTCCACACGGATCCGTTTCATCACGTCCCAACCATTTCAAAAGCACTGGCGTATCAGGCTGCGCCGCAGTCGCGGCCGATCTGATCGCAGACGGTCGGCGTCACCCGCGCGGAAGAAATCGTGCGCGTAGCGGTGCTCGGCCGAGGCATTCCGCCTGTCTGTGCCCCGCTACACGCCCGGCAATCACTTCACCAGACGGGCTTCCAGCAGCGTCTGGAACTTGCGCAAGGGGCACGGCGAGGCATCGCCGCTGGCATTGCACCCCGGAAGCTCGAGATACTGACGAGCCGGCTTGTTATCGTTGCTGAGCGGCTCAAGGTTGCGGATCTGGTCCATGGTTTGGGCCTCGTAGAAGGTGCGGACGAAACGCTCACCCTTCGCGTTTTTCAACAGTTCGAAACCCAGCGTTCCGTTCGGCGGAGAATCATCGCCCGGATAGCTGGCGAGCTTCCAATGGACACCCAGGAACCCACCAAGCAGAGCCAGAGTGTTGTCATGGCCGAAGAACATGGTGAGCTTTTCGCCGCGCGGTGCGGCGCCAGACTTCGCCTGTGGCGCCAGCGCGTCGAGCATCCTGCGAACCAGCGGCGTTGCAAGCGGATAGGAAACCGCCGGCGGACGACTGACGATCTCGTACTCCAGCGCATGAAAGCGCAGCAGGGTCTCGACTGTCTCACGATCGGCCCGGCCCCAGCCAACCTGGGTCATCGGCCGCCCCTCAAGATATTCGAGAAGCAAGTTCTGCGAATACGTCCCGGCAACCGTGAGCGGGCCCGTCAGGCGAGGCCGTGCCCCGGGACGAATGCCCATGGCGACGGTGCTGGGAAGATCGGTGAACGTGCAGGACGCTTCGAGCTTGGCCTTGTCGCAGAGCGGCGGGGCGCAACATCCAAGCACCGACTGCATCAATTTCAGGTCGGCGATATTGGCGTCCGCAATCTTCTGGACGTCGCCAAATCGTGCGGTAATTGCTGCGAGCGCCTTCTGCTGATCGAAGGCTACCGCTTTCGCGCCGCCGGCCGAGAAGAGCGGGTCCTGCTGTCCCAGCGGATTGTGGTGGGTTTCCACACCACATCCGGCGAACATGCCCTGCGCCGTGGCTTCACCGCTGGCAATTGTGCGTTGCTCGATGTTGGCCCAGAAATAGACCTCGCCAGTTTTCGGACACCCAGCTGAAAGCAACTCGCGTTCGACGAAGTCGGATTTGTTGTACTGCCCGCGAAGCACCAGTGCATCGGCGCCGCGCTGCGTGAGATGCCCTGCCGGAACATCCCACTTCGGCCAGGCATCCTTGGCATAGCCATCGGGAAGCGGCGGCGTCTTGGTCGGCGGACGCACGCCGTGACGCATCAGGCCAACGACCCGCTCGAGGGTCATGCCTTCCGGTTCCTGCGCATGGGCAGGAACCAGGGGCGTGGTCATGGAGACGGCACAGGCCGTCAGGGCGAGCATCGCCCGGCGAATGTAGTGCATTGAGCTATCCTTTACTGTCGGTGCGTTCAGAAGCGCACGCGCACGCCGCCGCGGAAGGTTGGACCGTACTTCTGGTTCTCATTCAGCTGGCTGGAGATACCAGTGAAGCGACGCAGCGGCGCATCGGTCAGGTTGGCACCTTCGACGAAGATGGTGACGTTGTCCGTCCACCGGTAGCTGACCTGGGCATCAAGCTGGCCGAAATTGTCGACATAGATGTCCTGCGACGCATCCGGGCCGACTTCGGCAAGGTACTTCGAACGGTAGGAATAAGCCACGCGTGCCGAAAGACCTTTGCGCTCGTAGAAGAGCTGCGCAGTGCCGACGACCTTGGATTGCAGGAACAGCGGAAGCTTGTCGGCGCGGTTGAGAACACCCTCGGCCTTGCCATCGATGAAGGTGACGTTGGCACCTATGCCGAACCCGCTCAGGAACCCTGGCAGGAAGGTGAACTGGGACTGGGCATTGAGCTCCAGACCCTTGATGGTCGAACGGGTCGCATTCATCGGCCGGGTCACGGTCGCCTGAGCGATGGTCTGTCCGACCACCTGATAGTTGGTCTCCGCAGTGGTCTGCGTGTAGATCGGATCGTCGATGCGCTTGTAGAACAGGCCTGCAGACAGGATGCCCTGACCCGGCAGATAGTATTCGATCGCAGCGTCCAGGTTCAGTGATTTCAGCGGCTTGAGGTCTGGATTGCCTTGGGTCACCTCGGTGTCGTCGAGGATGACGTACGGTGCCAGATCCTGGTAATTCGGACGGCCGATCGCAGTGGTCACCGCGCCGCGCAGCAACAGGTCAGGGTTCACCTCGTACTTGGCGGTGATGCCCGGGAAGAAGTCCGAGTAGCTCGTACCGCCGAATGAATCGTATGCCTGATCGGCAGTCGATGCCGCAGTGTACTCCTTGGCCTTGTAAGACGCCTTGGTGCTTTCGAACCGGACACCCGGAATGACGGTTAGCCCACCGGCCTTCAGGGTGACCATCGCATAGCCAGCGAGAATGCGCTCGCTGACCTCGTAGTCTGACGAGATCGAGTCTGAAATGCTAGTCGCGGCATTGCGGGTAAAGCGCGACGGGTTCGCCGCGAAGTACGATGCGAGGGCATCATAATTGGCGCGAAGGCCATACCGGTAGCGGTTGCCATAGATCGTCTCGTCGCCAAGATAAGCGAAGTCCGTCATCGTCAGACCGCTGGCGCCATTCCACGTATTGGAATCGCGGTCGTTCATCTTGGTGCGCTTAAGGTACTTCGCGCCGACCTTGATCGAGCTGTCGTCACCGATGCCGATAGGCAGCAGATAGTCCACTCGGCCCTGGTACAGCTTTTCTTCCGACACGCGCACGTCGGCGCGGTGGAGCTGGAAGGTGTACTTGCTGGCGTCATAGGCGGCTTCGGATGGCGTGACCTCGAACAGCGTTTGGCCGAGATCGTAAGTGGCCGTGAGGTTCGCCGCGGTCCGGAACTGGAAATTGTTCTGGTATGGGTCGTCCTTGCGAGCCCGGCTGACGCCAAGGTCCACGCTCAGAGTGCCGACCGGAAGCTCGAACTCACCGCCGGCGGAACCGGTGACGGTCTGTTCGTTCTCGATGGCGTATCGGATAAGCGTGGTCGAGCGGACCCCGGTGATCGTACCGGTAGTGTCACTGGTCTGCGTGACGGCGCCTGCCGTACTTACAGGCAGGGCATATCGCGTCTGATCGCGGAACCCACGATCACGGTATTCAAAGTAGGTCGAGCGCAGGTACATCTTCGCGGTGTCGCTGGGACGCCAGTCGAAGTTCATGACGGCGCTGAAGCGCTTGCGCACGACATTAGTGTCGCGCAGCCTGAAATCGTCAGGCAGCGTCGCGCCTCCGACATCAACCCAATTCGAAGTGCCGAGCAGATCCTGCGATCGGATCGGGCGCCGCGAGTAATTCACCGCCAGCACGAGGCCAAACTGGTCATCGGACCCGAATACCCGGCCCGCCGAGAGATCGGCCTCGAACGGGGTCTTCTTGTTCGAGAGGTTGTAGCCTCCGGTCAGGTTGAGCGAGACGAAGGGCTTCTTGCGGTCGAAAGCGCTCAGCGTGTTGATGTTAACCTGGCCTGCGATCGCGTTCGCGTCGAGGTCCGCGGTCAGGCTCTTGATCACCTGCACCGAACCGATCAACGACGACGGAATGGTGTCCAGCTTGACCTGACGCCCTTCAGGCTCCGGCCCTGGCGCGGTCTGTCCATTAAGCGTCACGTTGGCAAGGTTGGGATCGACGCCGCGGATGATCACATAGCGGCCCTCTCCGAGATCGTTCGCGACTGAGATCGAAGGCAGACGCCGCACGGCTTCGGCAACATTCTGGTCGGGCAGTTTGCCGACGTCATCGGCGACCAGCGTTTCCTGCAGGTTGTCTGCCGCCTTCTTCGTCTGGAGCGCACGGCGGTCCGCCATACGCTGACCGTTCACCGTGATGTCGTTACCAAGATCGCTGATCATCGCAAAAACGGTCGACCCCGGCGTTCCGGTTGACGCGGTTTGCGTACTGGTCGGATAGCCGACGTAGTCGATTTCGACGACATACTCGCCCGCCGGAACATCACGGATTGCAAAGGAGCCGTCCGATTCAGTTTGGGCAACTTCCTTGCGACCTTGGAGATGGACAGTCGCGCCCGTCAGCGGGGCACCGGTGGCTCGATCGACCACCGTTCCGCGGATATCGGCAACTTCAGTGCCTGCGCGGCTCGGCCGCGCTGCCGGCAAAGGGCGCAAAACAAGGCCGCCCGCTCCATTCTCGACCACCGCGATCGGAAGGCCGGCGACCAGATGCTGCACCGCCTCCTTGGCAGACATGCGTCCGCGAATTTCGGGCGAGGTGCGCTGGCTGACCAGCGGCGGGCTGAACAGGATGTCCACGTGAGTCTTGCGGGAGACCTCGTTCAGAGCCTTCTCCAGCGACTGTGCCGGCACGGCGATGTCGAC
>NZ_ALVC01000029.1:0-6252 GCF_000293195.2 Sphingomonas sp. LH128 | reverse complement strand
CCGGCGACTTGCCGAGCGGGTGGATGCGGCGCAGTTCGGGGGGCGCCAGCATCGTTTTCGGATCGCGTTCGTAGCGCTTGACCTCGTAGGGCAGGGACAGCTCTTCCAGCAGCCACAGGACGCGCTGCGAACGCGAGTTCTCCAGATGGTGGACGACGATCATCGGTGCATGGTTCTCCGCTGCTGCGCTTATCATGCCAACGGCCGGTGCGCGGCAAAGTTGCGGCCGCGATTCCCGCCGAGGCAGCGCCGTCATGCCAATCCGGACGCTGTGCGCATCTGGCGCCAGACCGCCGAGCATTCCTTTCGCGCCCTCAAGTCGCCAAAGAGTAATCGCCAGCTAAGACCATGTCGCGCAAACTCGGCCTCGGACGATATCCATCGACCACGACGGCGAAGACGTTTTCACACAGCCTGGGATCGGTACCTGATAAGGCATGGCGTCGGTGATGAGTTTGCTGTTTCAAGTTGGCCAAAGGCTGGCGGGGAAACCAGACCTAAGCTTTCGGGCGGCCTTGGACGTAAGCTGCACAGCAAAAATTCCGCCCGAACACATTGAAACAATAGCTAGATTTTCCCTTGCCTGATCTCGTCCACCGCATATGCGGCAGCCCGCGCGGTCATCGCCATGTAGGTGAGCGAAGGGTTCTGCCAGGCGCTTGACGCCATGGCCGAGCCATCGGTCACGAATACATTTTCGACCGCGTGCATCTGGTTGAAGCCGTTGAGCATCGAGGTGGCCGGATCGCCGCCCATGCGCACACCGCCCATCTCGTGGATGGCGCCCTTGATCGCATAACCCTCGCCGGGACGGGAGACGACGGTGGCGCCGAAGCCCTCGGCCATCTCGACGCTTTGCGCGATGGCGTCGTCCAGCAGCCTGCGCTCGTTGGCGCCGAAGCGCAGGGCGACGCGGATTTGCGCGATACCGTCCTTGTCGCGAGCCGCGGGGTCCAGCGTCAGGCGGTTTTCGGCATCGGGCAAAGTCTCGGCGAACAGGTTGAAGCGCAGGCGCCAGTCGCCGCGCTGGCGGGCCTTGCGCTTGAGGTCGTCACCGATGCCCGCGCCGAAAGCCCCCGCTTCCCAGTTGGCACGCGCGGCGTCGAGCTGGATGCCGTAGCCGCGCAGGAACGCGGGCGAGGTGTCGCCTCCGACGTTGCGGAAACGCGGGATGAAATGGTTGGTCGGCCGGAAGCCCGTGTAGTTGCGGTCCTGATAGCCCGGCACATGCGCGACGACCTGCACGCCCGAGGCATGGTCCATGATGTAGCGGCCCAGCACGTCGCTGGTATTGCCAAGGCCGGTGGGGAACGCCTCGCTGGTGGATTGCAACAGCAGCGCGGTGCTGTTGAAGCTCGATGCGCACAGGAAGATCGTGCGCCCGGTCACCGTCGTGGTCGCGCCGGTAGCGGTATTGCGCACGCGCACGCCGCTGGCGCGCCGGGTTGCGGGATCGTGTTCGATCGACACGACGCGGCTGTCGGTCAGCACCGTCAGCAGCCCGGTCGCCTGCGCGGCGGGGAGCGTGGAACTCTGCGTGCTGAAATAGGCCCCGAAGGAACAGCCGCGCGCGCACAGGTTACGGTACTGGCAGTTCGAGCGGCCTTCGTCCGGCTTTGCCTCGGTCATGTTGGCGAGGCGGCTGGGAATGAACTTGCGACCGGGATAGTGCGCCTCCATCCATTCCTTGAATTTCTGCTCGACGTGGTTGAGCGCCATCGGCGGCTGGAACTGGCCGTCGGGCAGATGGGCGATCCCCTCGGTGCTGCCCGAGACGCCGATGAAGTTTTCGACATGGTCGTACCAGGGTGCAAGGTCGGCGTAGCGGATCGGCCAGTCGGTGCCATGGCCGTCCAGCTTGTTGGCGGTGAAGTCGAGGTCGCTCATGCGGAAGCACTTGCGGCCCCAAACCAGCGAGCGGCCACCCATCACATAGGCGCGGGTCCAGTTGAACGGTGCGTCCTGCGGCGTCTGGTAGGGATGATCCTCCGGTGCCACGAAGAAGCCCGGCGCCTCGGTCAGCGGGTAGAGCGAGGAGGCACCGTTGAGGTTGGCGTTGCTCATGCCATAGCCGGCGAGGCCCTCATGAGTGGCGGCGGGATCGCGCTGGGCGCGGTAGTCGAACTCCCAGGGCGCCAGCGTTTCGGTTGCATAATCGGTGCCGTGCTCGACCATGCGGCCGCGCTCGATCATCGCGACCTTGAGGCCGCGCTGGGTCAGCTCCTTGGCCGCCCAGCCACCGGTGATGCCCGAGCCGATCACGATCGCATCGAAGTCCTTCGAGATACTCATTGGCCAAGCACCGTTTCGTTGCAGTAGTTTCGCCAGTCGGCGGCAAGCTCGATATCGGGCGCATAGCCGCCGGGCACCAGTTCGAAGCGCAGATCCTGCGAGCCACCGGCTTCGGATGTATAGAAGCCCCAGACCGTGATAGCCTTGAGCAGCCGGTAGGTTGCTCCATCGGCATCGTCCGCGCTGGTGGCGGGCACGCGGCAATCCTTGCGGCCCAGCATCGAGGCGGCGTCCACTTGTGCAAGGACGGTGTGCCGCACGGGCGCGGGGGCCGCCGCGAAGGGCCGGCCCGCAGCCGTGTCGAGCACCCGCTCCAGCCCGTCGATCGAGGTGCGCAAGGCGGCGATCTGCGCTTCGTCGCTGGCGCGCACGGCAATACGGTCGATGAAGGCGGGCACGCCGGCGGCCAGGGCCCCGGGGGTATCCGTGGCCGGGATGATGGTGTCGCAAAAGGCGGACAGGAACCGCATCTGCGGCGCCGTCAGCGCGCTTGCCGCAGGCGCCGGTGCAGCCCATGCCGCCCGCGCACCGCTCAGCGAAAGCGAGGCGGCGAACAGGCCCGAGACGAGGAACAGCCGACGGTCCATGTTACTTCGCGTCCTTGGGCAGTTCGCGGATCGCGATGTTGCGCCAGCGCAGCACGTCGCCCGGCCGCCAGCGCTGCCAGCCGCCATGGACCTGCAGCGCGATCGGTCCCGCCACCATGCCGCCGACCGCATGGTTGGCGGTGTCGGTGGTGTCGCTCACTTGCGTGCCGTTGATCCATACGGTGACATGAGGCACGTCGCCGGCGACGCGGATGCGGACGTGGTTCCATTGCTCCCGCTTCCAGAAGTCGGGAACCGGCTCGATCGGCGGATGCGCATAGTCGGGCTGCGGTTTCGCCGCCGCCTGCGCGGGATCGAGCTTGGGCGAGGTCGCCGGGACGTCACCCACCTGGACGCCGCCTTCACCGATGAAACTGCCCAGGTTCAACCCCGGCCCGGCCGTGTAGGCGCGGTCGCTCGAAACGTAGTCGAGCGTTACCTGATAGCCTGCACCTTCTTCGGTGGTGCGGAAGAATACGCCGCTGTCAGCACTCCAGTCCGGCTTGAAGTCGAAGGAGAGTTCGAAATTGCGGTACTTGCGATCGGTGACCAACTGGCCGCCCTGGCCCGGGGCGCTCTGCATGCCCATGAGGACGCCCTGACGCACCTCGAAGACGGGCGCGGTGCCGTGGCGGGATGTCTTGCTGACGTGCCATCCGGCGAGGTCACGGCCGTTGAAAATTGGCGTGAAGCCCTCGGGAATGGCGACCGGCAGCGGCGGTGCCTTGGCTTTGCCGTAGTCCGGCACCGGCGGCAATCCGGGCGCGAGCGCGCGGAACGGCAAGGTGAGACCCGGCGATATCTCGCGCATCTCGACCCCGTCCTTATCGGGAGCGGCGAGCGCCGGCATGGCTGCTAGGGTAGCATGGCCGACCAGCAGGGTGGCGATCCGGCGCACGGTCACTTGAGCCCCAGCAGGTAGTCCGCAAGCGCGGCGGCCGCCTTGGGGTCGGAGGTCCCGGCATAGGCCATCTTGGTCCCCGGCACGACGGTGCGCGGCTTGGCGAGGAAGGCCATCAGCGTCTTGCGATCCCACACCAGGTCCGACTGCTTCATCGCCGGCGAGTAGGCATAGCCCGGCAGCGTCCCGGCCTTGCGGCCGCCAACGCGCCAAAGGGTCGGGCCGATGGCGGAAGGAGCCTTGTCGGTGGTCTTGTGGCAGACCTTGCACATGGCGAACTGCGGCGGCGGGGCGCTTTGCGCCGATGCTGCGCTCGGCAGCAAGGTGGCGCCTGCGGCTACGACGGCCGCGCGAAGGAGAGTTCTCGTATAAGTCATGGAAGCTCCGTTTCTGTTCTTGCGGCCCGTCCGGCAGGCCATGGCCCACCCGGTTCGAGGTCTATGGGTAGTCGCGTGCAAGGGCGACCCGGCTGCACTGCGCGGCCACTTTCAAGGCCCGTTGCACCGTCGCCTGGCCCGTCACGAAGGGAGAGGTCGCCCCTTTCCGCTCCGCGGCGATCTTCGCGAACGTATCGTCGAACACCGGATGGTTGGACAGCCAGACGTCCGCGCCCCGCTGGCGCGCAAGCCCCGCGAACCGCTCGGCCGAGGCGGCCATGCCCGCGTACTGCTCGCGCGTCCGGGTATTGAACGCGGTGCCGCCCCACAGCGCGGCGACATGGCGCTCAGCCCCGTCGTGGACGGGGAACAGCAGCGACAGCGTGCCGGGCGTGTGGCCGGGCGTTTCGATCAGACTGATTACCGTCCTGCCCAGGGCCAGGTCCATCGCCCCATCGACAACGATGTCGCGGCGAGGTTTGGGATCGGTCCAGCGGGTGGTCTGCGCGATCACGTCCCAGTCCTTGCGGCTCGCCACAACCCGCGCGCCGTAAGTGTCCTGCAGGTAGCGCGCGCCGCCGTAGTGATCACCATGGCCATGAGTGACGACGACATAGCGGATCGTCGCCGGATCGAGGCCGAGCGCCTTGAGCCCATCGACGATCTCGGGACCGACCGAGTAATCGAACAGAGCGTCGATCAGGATGAGGCCCTCGTCGGTCTTGAGCGCCCATGCGGAAACGCCCTGCTGACCGACGTAATAGAGATCGTCGAACGCCTTTGCCGGGGGCGAGTACCAGCTCGCCCGATCGGCCACGTTCTCCGCCGGCGGGTGGACGACATCGACGGGGCAGAGCACTTCGTAAAGTGCGCGGAGGTCTTTGCCCGCCACCGCTTCGGCGCTGCGCATCTTCGGGTCAGGAGCCGAGGCCGGTGCCGGCGCGGCGCCAATTGCCGTTGCCATCATCGCGGCGACCAGGGCCACGCCACCGATCAAGGCTTGCTTGCGCATCAGGCCGCTTCCACGGCCAGGACATCCTCGCGCAAGCCCATCTCGACCAGCAGCGGCAGGACGTTCTCGCAGAAGTAAGGCAACTCCTCGCGGTAGTTCACGAACGACAGCGCGATGGCTGAGAAGCCGGCCTGCGATATCTCGGCCATCTGCCGTGCGATCGTCCCAGGCGAGCCTACCAGCGGGAAACTGCCGGCCCCGCCGGCGAAACGCTGGCGGTAGAGACGATAGCTTTCGTCATCGTGCGAGCCGGAGAATTTCTGCTTTGAACTCATATGCTGCTCGACCGCATCGTGGTCGGCGTTGGTGAGGGCATAGTCCTCGTAATAGGCCTCGGCCTCAGCGTCGGTGGGGCGGCACACCACGTGGCAAACGGTGCTCACGCCGACCTCGCGCCCGGCAGCGGCGGCGCGCGTGGCGATGTCGGCGATGTGGCGCTTGCCTTCCTCGATCGTGGTGAAGGTCGTGAACAGCTGGTCGCAGGCATTGGCGGCGAAGTCGCGGCCCGGCGGGCTGAAGGCGGCGTTCATCGTCACCGGGCGCGGCCGTTGCAGGGCGACGGGGCGAGTGATCGCCTGCTTCAGCTTGTAGAAGCGGCCGTCGAAGTCGATGGGACCATCGGCGGCGTAGAGCTTCTCGATCACATCCAGCCATTCGGCGGCGCGGGCATAGCCGTCGTCGTCCAGCGTCATGCCAAACATGCCGAACTCGCTCGGATTCCAGCCGCACACGATGTTGAGACCGGCGCGCCCGTGCGAGACGTGGTCGATCGTGGCCAGCGCCTTGGCCGCGAACAGCGGGTGGACGAGCGGCACGTGCACGGTGCTGAACAGCGCGATGCGGCTGGTCGCAGCCGCAAGCGCCGAGGCCCAGGTCAGCGTCTCGAACGACCATTCGCGCGCACGGGTGGCACCGCCGAAACCCTGCCAGCGGGCGATCGGCAGCAGAAAGTCGAGGCCTGCCTCGTCGGCGGTCCGTGCCGCGGCGAGGCAGTCGTCCCAGGCGGCGGTCCAGCGTTCGGGCACGGTGGTCAGGGACAAGCCGCCGTCGGCGTTGCTGGCAAAGGTGCCGAGCTTGAGGCGG
>NZ_ALVC01000028.1:0-6973 GCF_000293195.2 Sphingomonas sp. LH128 | reverse complement strand
GTAGCCGCGATCGACATAAGCCCGCTCAACGGTGACGCCGGTCAGGCGCTCGACTTGCTCGATCTGCCCGGACAGGGTGTGGCCATCATAGGGGTTGCCGGGCAACGCCTGCATGCCGACGATGAACTGGCCGCCGGCGGTGCGGGCGTTTGTCACCGCGATCGAGGTCTTTACCCCGAACTCGTAGCGGGTCCGCGCCTTGCCCTTGGCGATGCATTCCACCTCGGGCGCGTGCAGGGCATAAAGCTTGTCCGTGCTGCCAGCCTTCTGGGTGAGGATCTTCGCCACCCGCTCGCGGACGACGGCAAAGGCGGCCTCGAGTTCCTCATTTCCGGCGATCTTGCGGCCGATGTCGCGGTCGAGCCGGCCCAGCCAGGTGCGAAGTTTGCGCACCCAACGCATCGCCTGCTTGTGACCGCGCCCGTGGATCAGCCGGGAGACATCGCGCCGAGCCTGGCGGCCCACCCGCAGGAATGACTGGCGCAGCTTGATACCGTGCTTGCGGGCAATCCGGTTCAGCCACTCGATGCCGCGTAGCAGCAGGTGGCTGTCGGTGGGATGGGCAATCGCCTAGGCAATCTGCTCTTCGGTATAGCGACTCTTCTTCACGGCATGCTCCTTCAGCACGAGGATCACAGTACCGGAAAACTCTCATTCAAACCGGAGAAAGAAACAGGGGGGACGTCAAACATACGTCATAAACGAATGGCTGGTTTTTCAATGCTGCGCGTCCGAGGTGCCAAGTTTTTTCCTGTCAACTTCTCTAGCATAGTAAGACGCTCAGCAGCGCTCACCAGCGGTCGCAGGTGACGATCAAATTCGTATATCTTTGCGCCAACCAAAAATCGATACCAAAATCCTTGGAGAAAATGATAAATCAGGCCTGAACGTCCATCCAGAAACCCTAACTGAAAAATATACCTCCAAACAAAATACAGCAAAGGTCCCATCCAGAACGGTAGATTATTGTATATTTTTTCTTTTATAAACCTTTTAAATGAAGCCTGAAATGAAGCAGATTCGGAAGTCACCGTGAACTCACCGGGAAAAAGATTATACCTCTCATTCAAGGCATCAATGGCTTCTCGCACCGCATATTTGTTATGTTTATCTGTGAAAAATGTTAAGTCGTTGAGGTTTATATCGGAAAAATAGTTTTCCAACATAACTATTTTTCCAGAATTAACTACGATATGTTCATCCATCCATCGGTCTTCGATCCTGCCTTTGCCGCTTCGCCATAACCGCGTTAGAATTAGCGGATAGCGTCCACCATGTCGCACCCATCTCCCCATGAAAATGTGACGCCGTTTGAAATTTATGCCTCCAATTTCTGCGTCTACGGTGAGCTCCGGCAACTTTTGGTTGATTTCTGCTGCAAGAGCGGGATCAATGACTTCATCTGCGTCAAGACGCATCGTCCATTCCGCATTGATAGGAAGATTTTCCAAACCCCATTGAAATTGATCTGCATAATTGACGAAATCGCGTGAGACCACTTTCGCGCCATGCCGCATCGCGATCGATACTGTCGCATCCGTCGAGAAAGAATCGACGATGAATATCTGCGTTGCAAAAGAGGATATCGATTCAAGCGCGCGGGCAATATGGCGCTCTTCGTTAAATGTCAGTATTACGACAGCGACGGTGGTCATTCCGGCACTCCATTACGCCTGCCGATGATACGACCAGGTGATCCAACTACGACATGGCCACTTTCGACGGACCGACTGATAACCGAACACGCCCCAACCACTGCGTCTGACCCAATCGTAACGCCCGGCAAAATAAAAGCCCGGGCACCGACGAATGCATTGCGCCCAACGGTAATTTTACCAACCATCAAGTTCATCGCAGGACTAAGCAAATCGTGCGTTCCCGTGCAAAGGTAAGCCTCCTGCGCAATTGTTGCGCCCTGAGCAATTTCAATTTCACCAAGTGAATAAGCATTCGCGCGATCGCCGAGCGCCGAGCCATCATACATAGTCAGGTGCCAAGGGATATGAATACGGGCACGCTGATGAATGAACGGCCTGCCGTGAATTTTAGCCCCAAATCTCCGCAAAACAAATAGTCGCCATCTGTTGGCTGGTTTGGGGGTCCAGCGGCACAACAGCGGCCATGCATAAGACCACGCCAGCATTGCGAGGCGCACACGTGCCGACCAAGGGCTGTCCGAGGGCACCTGTTGATGGTCAAACCTGTAAAGTTCCACGCCTTTCTCTACTCCAGTTCTATTCACGCTAGATCAGGGCTGCCCAAATAGCATGTGTTCGTAGCGAAAAATATCAGCATCAGAAAATCGTTTTCTGATGATCCGCGCAGGATTTCCACCTACCACAACAAAAGGTGGAACATCTTTGGTCACAACCGCGCCTGCTGCCACAACGGCACCACGGCCGACCTTTACCCCGGCTCGGATAATCGCGCCATGCCCTACCCAGACATCAGCTTCGAAAATCGTGACCTCATGTAACCAACGAAAAGCAAGGCGCATACATGTGTCCACGTCATCAACGCCGTGATCATTCCCAACAATTTGAATTCCGGTTGATAACATAGTCAAATCACCGACAACTATTGGGCTGCCAGCGCGAAAACCACTCCCAATATAGCCGAAACGCCCTAAACGGCTCCCTGCCGGCACGAATGTCGAAAAACCTAGCTGAAAGCCTTCGCCTATCTCCGCAATGTTCCTTCGGCGCTTCAACAAAAAATTGATAATGACGCGCGCCATCGCTTTTCTGCGAGAATCAATCTTTGTACGACATTGCGAGAGCACCTCATCCGCAACATACATTGGCTTTTGCACGTGCGGGACTTCACCTCTGCGTTTCATTGCCTAGGACACCGTTCCAATTAAATTTTCGATCACGTCCTCAATCAATTTTCGTTGGTTGGCGGGATTCCATTTTTCCGCAATAATCGCTTGGCAAGCTTCGCGAGTCACACAACGATCGACGTCTCGATTCAACCACTCACTTATCGTACGAGCCAGATCTGTGGCGTTGTTGCGCTCAAAAAAAGCACCACTTACCCCAGGCTTGATTGCCTCGACTTCAGGCATTTGCGCATCAAAATCTCCATGCGTAATCGCAGGAGTACCGTATGTAAGACTATGCACCGCAGTAAGGCCAATTTTTCCTGGCGAAACTGTTATATCCGACCAATAAATAAGCCTCGCGATTTCATCTTCATCATAGCACGAGCCATAGAAGCATACTGTGATACCCAATTCCGAAGAAAGGTTCTCAAGCGCCTCTCGCTCTGGTCCATCTCCAATTAAAAGGATATTTACAGGACGGCTGCAATCAGCAAGCTGCCTTGCCGCATGAAATAGGATGTCGAACTGACACAAAGTCGTGAGGCGCGCTGTACAGATGAGAAGCGGGCGATCTGATTCTACAAAGAGGTTTTGCGGCCTAGATGACAATTGCGTCGTCGATTCGATTTTGGCGAGAGACAACTGCGCTTGTTCAAAATCAAGGCTATTGTAAATTGGATGAACCTTGTCCTTTGCAAAGCCCTCATCATAAGCAATGCGCGCCGCGCGTTCCCCATAAACCAGCACGCAATCTGCTAAGCTAAAATACAAATTCCGAAGGCGTGAGATTTTCGCAGGATGTTTTTTCAGCCAACCATGCGCCCAGAAGATTACTTTCTTGCCGAGAAAACGCCCCAGCAGGGCGATAGCAATCGTCGCTGGCATATTCGGATTGGCCAGCACAATGATCACCTTATTTGATTTGTCAAATAGCGGCCTCGAGTAACCGCTCAACAACCAAAATCTCCCCCAGCGCCGAAACCCAAGAGGTTGAATGCAAACATCCGCTTCACCTCTAAAGGGCTTTATCCCTTCAACTTCATCTAAACTTCCCCAAAAATTGTAATTATTACGGCCATTTATTGATAGCTCACGAACAATCGGAGCACGATAATGAGGAAAGTGGTGATAAATTACACTTACTCCCACCATCACAATATTCCTTTATCTGAAATTACAATCGCACGAATTTTCCGCATAATGTAATTCCGTAAATCTTCATCTGCATCAGAGATGCGATAGCCAGCAACGATCATTGTCTGGACGTCCAAACCATAAATCACTCAAACGCTTTAAGCATTGAAGATATTCTATAGATAGCCTTCCCATGAATCTAGCGGCACCTGCCAAATGCGATTTTTGAGTTCCGCCGATCGAACTTCTATTCCCGAGACGTGGGGGCAGTAATTTTTCAAACGTCGTAAAGACGCGCCATGTTCTTACTAAATTCTTGCCATACGCCTCCCGCTGAATTGTAATGCGACGGGATTACTGATAAGTACAAAGCTTTTGTTCGAATATGCGCACCTTTGAGCAGGGAATATTTTTAGCCAAGGTGTCAGTACTAGTTGCCACCTTCCCACGACTCAAACTGCGCTCCTTCCGATTGTCCTATCTTGAAGCAAAATTCACTGCTCCAAGACGGCGCACGCGCCCGACTTCCGCACGCTTGAGCCTTGGCCTCCATGCTGCAACTGCACACAGCAGATCTATACGGATTTCTAATCAACTCGAATAGAGCCTTTTTACGATGCTACTCGACCGCTGGCTTCTCTTCAGACAGGCGGGGGTGGCGGCAGCGTCGGATTCAACGTTAAAGCTCCTGACCTGCCCACCGGCGGTCCTTCGATCATAACGAGAGTCTTGCGATGGATGTGATCCGGCACCATTCTCTGGGTGCGCATCCGCTGAGCGGCGCGTTGCCGTGTGTCAATGGGCACCGAACTTTCCCGAGATGTGGGCTCTCCCGCACTTTTGGTGCAGCCGATGAAACAAACCATGAATCTGGGGGATTCTTGATTGCTCCGTAGGTGGGAGCTTCCGAGCCGTGTCCAGACGAGTCCTGCCGCTTCTTCCTCGCCAGTTGGTCGTGGAGCGTGCGATGCTCAGCCCTGAGTAAGTCGTTATCCGGTGTCGTTCCCGATCGACGGGATCGCGCTGCCCGACTTGTCGCGAAAGTCTGCGTGGCTGCATAGCCGATATAAGCGGCGCATCGCAGACCTGCCCTGGCAGGGGAGGTTCGTAACTCTGCTCATGCAAGCACGCCGCCTGCGCTGCTCCAATCAGAACTGCAGGCAGCGGATCTTCGTCGAGCGCGCTGACGAAATTGCTGCCAGCCACTCCAGACGTTCCGTACGGCTACGCGAAATCCAGCGCACCGTTGGCCTGGCGCTTGGAGGCGAAGCTGGCGCGCGGCTTGCCGATCGCATTGGCATGCGAACCAGCCCAGACACCGTGATCCGCCTGGTCCGGAATGGCCGGCAGATGATGAAGGGATCGCCCCGGGTTCTAGGCGTCAACGACTGGGCGTGGCGGAAGTGGCCTGAGCCCGAGGTTTCTACCAGTTATGAGTAGAGCCTGTGCCCGGTTTGATGCCCAAGCGTGGGCGTGATGGCAAGAACCGGGTTGGGGGTATGTCCCCGGCCGCTTCCGCGTCGTCCGTCATGTCCGCCCCAAACTGTCCTGCGACCGCTGCGATGCGATCAGTCAGGCACCGCCCCCGGCGCTTCCCGTGCCGCGCGGCCGTGCTGGTCCCGGCCTGCTGGCCCACGTCATCGTTTCCAAGTTCGCTGATCACCTGCCGCTGTACCGCCAATCGCAGATCTACGCGCGAGAGGGTGTCGAGATCAGCCGCTCGACGATGGCGGACTGGCTGGGCCAGGCAAGCTGGCTGCTGCAACCACTCGTCGAGCGGATCGCCGATCAGTATCCATACGCCGAAGGCGGCAGCATCAGCATCAGCATCAATTAGGTGGACGTAAGTTGCCACTTCCACGGGAGCAATTCGTCGAAGCTGGCGATGGGATGATTGGAGATGCGAGCGAGCACATCGGCTAGCCATGCCTGAGGATCGATGTCGTTGAGGCGACAGGTCTGGATCAAAGAATACGCGATGGCCGCGCGTTGTCCGCCGCGATCCGAGCCGCAGAATAGCCAGGCGTTCCTGCCAAGAGGCACGCAGCGCAGCGCGCGTTCTGCAGCATTGTTCGAAAGGCACACCTGGCCATCATCGAGGAAGCGGGTGAAGGCGTCCCATCGGCGGAGCATGTAGTTGATGGCCTTGGCGAGGTCATGGCTGCGCGACAGCTTCGCGAGCTGCTGCGAGCCATCCTTCAGTTCAGCCATCAGCGGGGCGCTGTACTCCTGACGGGCAGCGAGCCGTACAGCGGCCGACCTGCCGTTGATATCCCGCTCGATGGCGAGCAGCGTATCGATCTTTTGCACGGCCTCCAGGGCGATCGGATAGATGAAGCTGGCCTTCTTGCCGCGGCTCTTCTTACGCGCCGCGCCCTCGACGTCGGCGAGCTCGAAGAACTTCCTACGGGCATGAGCGAAGCATCCTGCTTCCAGGCTAAGCCCAGGCTGACGGCCGGACGCATAAAGCTCGCCGTAGCCGGCATAGGCATCCTCGCGCCCATCTGGCAGGATACACCGGGATTCTCCAGGTCGACAGATATGCCGGTTTTAACGCCCTGTTCGAAGAAGGCTGGGCGGATAAGCCCATGACGCGCGCAAATTTCTAGGCTCATGCACGCCGAGAATTCTTCAAGCTCGTCGACATCCGGCAGCAGTTCAAGCGCAGGAATAAGGGCTCCGGGCCGCTCGTCTCACCGCTGGCGACCGAGACGCTCAAGATCATCGATCGGCTCTTTGCCGCGTGGTTCGGTCTGACGCCCGAAGACCATGCCACTGGCAGAAGGACGCTATGGGGCAAGAGAACAAAGGCTGGCACAATCAAAGCCCGAGGGGTCCTCGCCCCTTAGAGCCCGCCCCGAAAGTTGTTGAGCAATACCAGCATGTTGTGATTCACGCCGTCCTGCGAGAGATGGAGTGAACAATGGCATGGACTGGTATTGCCCGGCAGGAGCATAGCCGGAAAGGGTTGCGCTATTCCAGCGATATGACGGACAGGGAGTGGGAATTGGCGGC
>NZ_ALVC01000027.1:0-11712 GCF_000293195.2 Sphingomonas sp. LH128 | reverse complement strand
ATACATCGAGGATCTTCCCTCGATTCGCGCGATCGCCTTTTCGATACCGCTCGCCAGTTGCTGCAATCATGTCGTCGCGCGTCATCATGCTGACCCTCCTCATTTGTCTGCTCCACAATCAATATCTTCGGGAGCATTCTTGATGAGGCAACGACTATGCCTTGGGGAACAATTCTATTGAGGCAATGCGCCGGCCATCGTAGTTGTCGCCGCGCATATCGAGGCACTGGCGTACATCATTCTCGCGGATGGAATGAACATCGATGAAAATAGTACATAACGCCAGGCAAAGCGAGGCCTTCGGCGATGCCGTAGTGACGATCTCGAGATTTCGCTCCGCATCTTGCGACTGCGCGTCATATTCCCACATCGCTGTTGTCTCCGATCCTCTCTCGCATTTCTGCCGTTGTGGTGCGCAAGGCCTTGCAGCTTAGGCCGTTTGATCATGAGCGCAACGTCGGGAAGTACGCTACCCTACGGCATCATCCCGGCCGAAATTCGGACTACCGCGAAGGGTCGGGATACCGCGCCTCCCATTTCTCAGAACGATGGGGAGAAAATCCCCTTTTGCAGTGAGATCATTTGCCTTCGATCGGACGCAACCCCCGCGCGGCTCATCGACAAAATCCGCTGTGGCGGGACAGCCGGGCACCAGGACGTGGGCGCAGGTGTTGTCGCTCGAGATACCGCCTTCCTCGAAAGGAACAAATCATGACCGACAACCGCATTGCCACCGACGAGACGAACCGCCTGATCGCCTCGAACAAGGTCGAAGGAACAGCTGTATACAACCGGGATAACGAGAAGTTAGGATCGATCTATAATTTTATGGTCGACAAGCGATCGGGGAAGGCTGAATACGCCGTCCTCCAGTTTGGCGGCCTCTTCGGTTTGGGCAGCGATTATTACCCGCTGCCCTGGGACGTGCTCACCTATGAGGCGAACCAAGGGGGGTACGTTGTCGATCTCGACAAGTCCCTCCTCGAAAAGGCCCCTCGCTACTCAAGCGACAAAGAACCGGCGTTCGATGACGACTACGGCCGGGAGGTTTATGGCTATTACGGTGTCAATTATCCGTAACCAACGACGCTGGCGGGCGGCGACATGACCCGCCGTCCGGCCGGGCCCTAGTTGCATGAGCGGGCAGGGCAGAGGTCATACGCTCGCCGGATGAATCAGGCGATTTTGAGTGGGGGCACGATCCGGGTGTGCGGACCAGGGATAGGCCACTGCGACACGGAGTGAGCGACCCAGCACGGGAAATCCCGGCGGCGGGTCTCGAAGGCATTTCAACTGGCCCTGATTCAATGTGATCGGGGCGCACAAGGAGCAACGCAATGCCTCGCGGAGACAAATCGAGTTACACCGACAAGCAGGAGCGCAAGGCCGGGCACATCGAGGAAGGCTACGAAAAGCGCGGCGTTTCGAAGGACGAAGCCGAGAGCCGGGCTTGGGCGACGGTCAATAAGGACTCCGGCGGGGGGAAGAAATCAGGTTCCGGCCGTGGTAGGGCGGAGAGTCACGAAAGTTCGCGCAAGGGCGGCCGTAAGGGAGGCTCTAGCCAGAACGCCGAGACGCGCTCCGCAGCTGCGAAAAAGGGCTGGGAAACACGCCGCCGCAAGGGAAATGGATGAGAGCGTTTTTTCCTCCCGCACCAGCTGACGGTCCGGGCCGACTGATCTTCCCAGTCGGTAATGCCTATGAGCAAGAGCTTTGCAAGCTGGCCCCTATTCCCCGACCATGGCTTTGAAACAGATGTCGTAGGTGCCTTGCGCATTGGCGCTCGGGGCCGACGTGGCAGGAGACTCGGCGCGCTGCCAGGGACCATGTCCGGGCGCCTCCCGTAACCAGCGCCTTTCCAGCATAAACGACGACGCGGTTTAGTCCTTGGCCCCGTTTAGTACCGAGAGAGTAAACACTCGACGGTAGGCGCGGCCGTCTTCTGCTTTCCGTCTTCATTCTTGATATCCTCCTCCAGCGCCTCGCGGATCTTGGCGATCTGCGCGTCAGTCAGATGCTCGATCCCGACGAATTCGACGCGCGCCTTGTCCAGCACACGGATTATCTCGTCGAGTTTGGCCTGCATCGCCGCGCCGTCGCGGTTCTGACTGTTCTGGATCAGAAAGACAGCAAGAAAGGTGAGCACGGTGGTGGCGGTATTCACGATAAGTTGCCAGGTATCGGAATAATGGAGGGGGGACCGCTGATCGCCCAAATGATGATCAGCAGAGTCGATAGAATGAAGGCGAGCGGCTGACCCATGAGTGTGCGCATTTGGTGGCGATATTGGTGAAGATGCGGTCCATCTTGATCTCCGTCCTGCATTAACGACTTTTCGCATACGCCGGGCTAAGTTCCGGTCTTGGAATGGGGTGCGGCCACCGGCTTCGATTCAGGCGACTCGCGCTGACGCAGGAATATGGAAAGCACCACCAACACGGCCGTGGACAGAAATTCGCTCTGCCAGTTCTGGAAGGATTCGAACCACAGCTGCGCATCGCCAAGGTACGTGATTAGGCTGGTCGGGGGCTCCCCGTGCTCAATCGCCTCCTCAGCGGCGGCACGAGCACTTTGTATCCAATGCATCGCGAAAGAGGCGACAAAGAGTAGCCCCAGGGCGAGCCCCAGCGATCGCGCATAGACTGCCCGCCAGATTGTCCCTTTCTTCATAATCCCAGGTGCTCCAGCCTTGCCGACCTGCTCCTCGAGGTTTGCGTCACGCAGCGGCGCTTCGGGATCCTTCGATTCCGCCGAGCCGCGCTGAAACAGCACCGCCGTGAGGACCACATAGGCAGACATCTGGAGGAACTCGCTTTCCCAGTTCTCGAAGACCGAGGAAAGGAATTGTGCACTGAGAGCATAAGCGGATAGCGAAAGGATTGGCTGGCCGTGGCGCTGCGCATCTTCGATGGCGACGTGCCAACCGCTGAGCAACTGCCCCAAGATGCTTAGCAGGAAAAGCGCCATCAAGGCGATCGTGAGACCGTTATCGCGTAGGAAACGCATCAGGACCCTCTCGAATATTATTCTGCGCTAGCAACGCGCGAGAAACAAATGGGTTCTGATCCGCCTTAATCGGCGAGGCCGGTGAGCCACTGATCTGGGGTAAGCTTTGTCGTCGGGCTTGTCTCAGCGCCCATACTCCGAGCCATGATGTCCAGCGCCCAATGGCTTCGCTCGTCGCTTTCTGCGGCGACGGCATCTTCGGGAATCCACAGGGCATAGTCACGCATGTGAGCGTCCGCCGCAGTAAACAGAACGCAAATATCCGTTGCGATGCCGGTCAGAATCAACCGGCTGACGCCGAGCTTGGGGAGAAGGACAGGCAGGTTAGTGGCATAAAAGCCGGAAAACTGCGGCTTGATGATGAAGAAGTCGTCATCGCCCGGTTTCAAAAGAGCGGTGACGGGATTTTCCTGCTCCAGCGCCCGATCGACGAGCCTGGCACGCTCGGAATGCCATTCCCCAAAATTGTCATTCGCGTAGATAACGGGCCATCTCTGCTGCGCGACACTTTCCTTGAGTCTGCAGATGGCCTGCGCGGCCGAGGCGGCCTTGGGCTTGAGGATTTCCGCCTCTGCGAAATCGAAGCAGTTGACCATGTCGATGATCAACAGGGCGGCGCGATGATCCTTCTGATCTTGGCTTGGGGTCCGAGGGGGGCGATCATCCGCCATGATCATGCCGACACGGGAAACGCGGACAATGGCGTGAAGCGCCACCAGGGCTCAGGCGGGGAGTGCGCTGGAACCGCCATACGCGCATTCTCAGCCCTTCAACTTTGCCGCAGCCGCATTCAGCTTGTCACGATTGTTCCCGATCTTATTGATGAGATCCTGGGCCTGGTCGCGGCTAATGCCATGTTTGCCGGCGAAATAGCTGACTTCGTAGCCCTCGCCACCAGCCACGGTACGCCTGTCGCCGCCACCACGCTTCGCTTTGTCGTCGGCCATGTCCTCACCTTTCTCTTCCGGTTTGTACGCTATCTGGAATTCCGAACCGGCGCACTTGTTCCTGATCGATCGCGCCGCGTTGCTGCGGTGGCGGGGGAACGCTCTAGCCTCGACTCTTCTGATGTCAGGCACGATCCGTCCCTAACGCCGAAACGTTAAGCAGGGGCGATGATTAGCCCCTGCGGATCGCTATAAATTGCGAAAAATAAGGAGTTTAAGGATGAAGTACCTAGCAGGCATTCTTGGCACACTTGCCGCGAGCATGACCGTCGCATCGATGCCGGCAGAAGCGCAGCGCTACAATGATCGCGCTCATCCGCGCAATGAAACGAGCCGCAATCACCGGGTCGACAGCCGGCACGAATGGCGCGGTGATAGCGGCAAGAATTGGGATCCAGTGCAAAGCTATCACAGTGGCAACTACAAGGATCGGCGCCTGAGCCGTAACGATCGCATCTATCGGGGCCGGGACGGGCGCGCCTACTGTCGGCGTTCGGACGGAACCACCGGCCTGGTCATTGGCGCCTTGGGCGGAGCTGCACTTGCCAAGCTCGTCGGTGGCAACACGCTCGGTACGCTGGCGGGCGGTGCGGGCGGAGGTCTCATAGGCCGTCAGATCGATCGCGGTGACGTGAAGTGCCGCTGACAACGCCAAGACGTTGAGGCGCTACGTCAAGGGAGGACCGGAAAGTCCAAATTTTCGGTCCCTACCTACGATGGGGAAATTTCGATCATGATTAGGATCAAGGATGAGGACAGACCCTTTTTTGTCATCTCGGAAGAGGAGTTAGCCGCAGTTTCCAGTGCGGTTCGAAGCGGGTTGCTGCTTACACCGATGGTAATCCGTCGGCAGCCCCGCTCGGGCATCCTTGTCAGGTTCATTTCTCGCGACCAGGCCACACTCGCGGCGCGTCACTTGGCCGGAGCACCGAAATCATCGGTTTCCAATTCGATGCCTCCGGCCATGGCGAGAGGTCTTCGCCCATCGAGTGCCCGAAGAATGGCGGGTAGCCAGGGAGCAGCCATTTAGGCGACTTTGCTCCTCCCAGGTGACATCACGCGTCGCACGTTGTCCATACCGGTAACGACAGCGGATTCGGACTCGTTGCCGAAGCCCGCGTCCTGCATGGCTGATTGGATAACGAATCCGGCATGCATTTGCTACTGGCCCTGCACCCTGTCGTTACCCGTGCCAAGCGCAAATCGGACTTATATCCTGCTCATGAAATCGTTCGGTCCCCAGGCAGTTGGAGCACACGCGCATCCGCCTCCGCAGCCCCGGTCTTCCAGTCGAGTATCTGATTGAAGATAGCGAGTAGCTCCCCTTCATCCTGTGGCCAGCGTCTAACCGGACCAGATGCCAACGCCATCGCAATATCGTTTTCCGTCGTGCGCCTGAGATGATCTTCCCGCTTCAACGTCGCATCTCCCACGAAAAACAGAGCATGGTATTAAATACGCTGCGAATCTTACCGCCGCGAATTACAATCCTGAAATCCGGTGATCGCGCATCCCAAACAAGCATGCAGGCCATCAGCAGACCAGGCAGATGCTCCCCAAAGTCGGCGGTGACTACCATTTCGTTCGTAGGGGCGGAGGTGTTTGCACGATGCATGGGATATCTGCACGTTCAACTATCCGTCGTAATCCATTGTCGAACGTCGCCGCATCGCCAAAGCTCTTCGTGAGGCGGCGAGGTTGGATTTCTTAATAAGTTCGGCCTACGCAGTCATGTCACCGGGTCCAAAGTGGCGTATCCGGGGCATCGAGGGAAAGCGTTCGCACTTTGCCGACCGCGGGACGACGGGCAACCGATCCGCCCGGTCAGCGGTGCCCACGTTTGGCAAACTCGGGTTTTCGCAGGCGTTCGATAGCCGGCGGAACCGCCAGAAAGTGGCGGCGAGGGATCCGGCGCTGGACGCAAGGGGATGACGGGAAACTGATCGAGTAGGACGAACATGAACAGCCATCTACCTGCCGGCCGCCTGGCCGCTCGTCTGGACGCGCTGCCGAGGGGCCGTGCCTGGTTTGCCATTGTTCTCGCGCTTGCCGCTCTGGCGATAGCGGATGATCGGCTTCGGCTTCTCGGTTTAACGCCACTCTACATTCCCCTTGTCTGCGCGGCGTGCTGGACGCTCGGTACACGTGCGGGGTTACTCGTGGCGCTTGTAACTGCGGTCGTCGCCGTCGGGCCGCACCTCAGCGACGAACCCCATCACCCGCTTGCGATTCTCTGTATCCGGGCTGCGGTGCCGATCGCTACCTATCTTTTGGTCGCGGTGATCGTCATCAGCTTCCGTCGATCATTCGATCGCGAACATTATCTCGCGCGACGCGATCGCCTGACCGGCGCGCTCAATAAGCAAGCTTTCCACGAGAGCGCGCATATGTTGCTCAATTCAGGCGCGCGCGGCGGGGACACGCTGGTGCTTGCGATCCTCGATCTCGATGATTTCAAGACATTGAACAACATTCACGGACACGCAACTGGTGACGCAGTGCTGCATGTTCTTGGCAAGAGGGCCTTGGCGATGCTTCGCCCCGAGGACGTGTTCGGCAGAATTGGGGGCGATGAATTCGCTTTCCTTGTCGCCGCCCGCTCCGCCGAGGAAGGCGAGCGCTTCGCCCGCATTTTGCATGAGCGGCTTTCGAGAGCGCTTGGGACCACGCAGCATCCCGTGACTTGCAGCATGGGCGTGCTTCTCGTCCCGCCCCGGTCATTTCGCAGCGCCGCTGAATTGTTGGACGCCGCCGATCAGGCCATGTACCGGGTCAAGCGATCCGGAAAAGACGCTCTTCAGATAGCTCACGTCGGCGCGCAGCTAGGGGTTATCCCACCGCGCCGGCTCGAAGGCGCGAGTTGACGGCATGAATGAAATCGGCCCTCTTGCGAAGGAGCGCAGCGAATTCCCATTGCATGGCAATTAACTATTTATTAATGTTTATTGCCAAATAGTTGATGCCAGAGCAGGAAGCAGTCTTGTTCCACCGCTGGCCCGGCGTGGTCCCCACCGCAAATCGAATTGCCGGGCCAGCACCCGCTTCACCGTTGGTCACACGTCCGCGCAGTTGAGCCTAGGTGTCACGGTGTGCCGGTTCCCTGAATCTTTGCTGCTACCGCCTGGATGCGCTGCTGCAGCGCCGGATCCGCTTGGGCAGCTGAAGCCACCTCGTTGAACCGTTCAGGCGAAAGCCCTTCCTGCTGCACCGCCTGAGCCATCTTCGCCTGCTTGTCGGTATCCGGGGTGGCTTGATCCTGCTGGACGCGCTGCACGGCGAGGGCGGCGCGAACGTACTGCTCCAGTTCGGTGTCGCTGAACGATGTCCCCGATGGCGAGGCAGCGGCCGGCGGAGCCGGTGGTTGCTGTGCAGACGTGGGGGGGACGGCGGCTGCGCCGCCTGCGCCGGGGATATTGGCGTTGGCGTCAGTGTTGCCTGCGACCAGACCGAGCGCGGCCAGGACAACTGCGGGTCCGATTGTCTTGTTCAGCTTCATTTCTATCTCCATCGAAGCGAAGCATGGCCTTTGATGCGCAAGCGGCGAAATCCAACCGTTCAATGGACCCGCAGTGCTCCTTATGGGGTGAGATGATCCCAAAACCGACCAATGCTGACGATGGAGTCAGCCCCGGCCCCTGACATGGGCCCGCGGATCGATGACCGTGATCGCGTCTCGCGAGCTGTTGGCGATAGCGTCCGCCATGCCAAATAGTTCTACTCGGCCGCCGTCATTTACAATGCGACCAGCGACGGTGCCATGGATGATGGCCCGTGATCCCCTTTCCACCGTCAGCGTACCCGCGATCGTGCCATGCAGGATGAATCGGATACCGCTGACCAGCGTCGCATCGCCAGCGATGGTCCCGTACAGGGCGATATCCTCCTCGATTGCAAAGGGTCCCTCGATGCTGTCGTGTATTGCTTTCACACCGTTCCTCCCAGCGGGCGACGATCTGCGTACCGACCCGCAAGAGCACGGTCGGTACGGTTGCCGCTCGCTTCAGTTCTGGTTGGCGGACGCTTTCATCGCTCGTCCATCGCCGCCGCGATCATGAAGCGCCAAGTGCTCGCGGCGTCACCCTTGTGACCATCGGCCAGTTCGAGAGTGCCGACATTGCGGATCACTTCCGCCCCGGCGAGAGCCATGGCGTCAGTAGGTTCCTGGATGGCGTGGAATACCGCGCGCACGTCGCGCATGATTGCATCCTGATGCTGAGGATCCAGTGATTCCCAGTCATCATGCCCGCTCGCGGACTGCGCGAGGGCACGTGCGGCTCGCTCGATGATCGATCCGGTCATACAGCAGAGTATCACTCGATCTTTCAATGGCCAAGCAGGTTCCGGTTACTTTTGCTCGCAGGGCAAAATAGGCCCGTTCGTCGTTGGCAGCCAACGCTGCGTCCCATCGCGTTCGCCATTTCTATCCGCCGCCCTATGACGGCGCCGAGCCTGCCGGAAGACGCGCCGGAAGGTGCACTCCCGGCGGCTGCGGTGGGGTTTCAGGCCGCCGGGAAACCATTCGGCAATCTTTCAGGCGAAACGGTCCAGCATCTGGTTGAGAAGCGGTCGAAGCCGCCTAATCTCGTCCCGGTGGACATGCGAGAGTTCTGCCAGGATCCTCAGGGCCTCGGCGGTCAGGCGCAATTGCGCCCGCCGCTTGTCGACCTCGCCTGCGTGCCGGGTGACAAGACCCAGCTTCTCCAACCGATCGACCAGACCTGTCGCGCTGTGCGGCTTCAATAACAGGCGGCGAGCGATGAAACCTACCGTAGCGTCTGCGGTTGGGGCGGCGCGCAAGGCGAGGAGTGCCTGATGCTGCTGCGGCGTCAGCCCCATCTGCGCTGCCTGATCGTCGCTGAAAGCCTGAAATTTCCGCAGGGTGAAGCGCAGCTCTGCGAGCGCCGCGTAATCGTTGTCGGTCAGCTGAGCGGCTTCCATTTCCATATTGCCTTCATATTGAATTGTATCGCGATGCGATATAATGGCCAGAGTAATTCAACAAAGAGGGATTTCGTATGATTCGGGAAGCCTCCGCTTCCGCCGAGGCCGTCAGGCTGGGCGATCATAGCGCGGACCGGCGTATGGTCATGCTGGCCGCCATGGCGCTGCTCGTCGGCGGCGGCGGTGCAGTGGGGGCATGGATTCTCCTGAAGCTGATCGCGTTGGCGACAAATCTGTTCTGGTTTGGCAGGCTGTCGTTTGCTGAAGCCGATATGGCAGACAACGCCGTCGGCGCGAGTGTGCTCATCATTCCCATCATCGGCAGTCTGATCGTGGGGTTAATGGCCCGCTTCGGATCAGAGAAGATACGCGGGCATGGCATACCGGAGGCGATCGAGACAATCCTGTTCGGTGAAAGCCGACTGTCAATGAAGGTGGCGGTTCTCAAACCCGTGTCGTCCGCGATCTCCATCGGGAGCGGCGGGCCGTTTGGCGCTGAAGGGCCGATCATCATGACAGGAGGCGCGATCGGTTCGCTGTTTGCTCAATGCTTCCACCTGAGCGCTGCGGAGCGCAAGACGTTGCTCGTAGCGGGCGCCGCGGCGGGCATGACCGCCATTTTCGGGACGCCGCTTGCCGCTATATTGCTGGCCATCGAAGTGTTGCTGTTCGAGTGGAAGCCGCGCAGCTTCGTGCCGGTCGTTCTCGCGGTCCTCATGTCTTTCGCATGCCGGCCGCGGCTGATCGGCGACGGGCCGATGTTCGCAGCCGATCTGCCATTGCCGGTCGGATCCTGGTCGCTGGTTTATGCGCTTGGTCTTGGTCTCCTGTTAGGACTGGAAGCAGCGTTGCTGTCAAAAGCATTGTACCGGATCGAGGATGGCTTCCATCGTCTACCACTGCACTGGATGGGGTGGCCCGCGGTCGGCGCGATCGCGGTCGGAATAGGCGCTCTGATCGAACCTCGCGTGCTTGGCGCCGGCTACGGCAACATTCATGCCTTGCTGGGCGACAGCCTCGAAATGAGGGCCATCGTCATCCTGCTGGTGGTAAAGGCCCTTGTCTGGCTGATCGCGCTGGGCTCGGGAACTTCCGGCGGCGTGCTGGCGCCGCTGTTGATCCTCGGCGGGGCGCTGGGTTGCATTGCCGGCCAGTTCCTACTCGGCGATCCGGGCTTTTGGGCGATGATCGGCATGGCCGGTATCATGAGCGGCGCCATGCGCGCGCCCCTGACCGGCGCGCTATTCGCGGCCGAACTGACGGGACAGTTCGCCGCGCTGCCATTCTGTATCGCGGCCGCAGTCGCCGCCTATGCCGTCAGCGTCCTGTTGATGCGCCGCTCGATCCTGACGGAGAAGATCGCCCGGCGTGGGCGCCATATCCTTCAGGAATACAGCGTCGATGCCTTGGACCTGCTGCAGGTCAGGGATTTGATGACCGCCGAGCCAGAGACGCTGGCAGGCGATTGGCCGGTGGGCGAGGTCATTACCTTCTTCGAAAAGGAGGCGCGTCACAGGAGCTATCCTGTCACGGATCAGACCGGGCGCCTGCTTGGCCTGGTCTCTCGTAGCGACGTGCTGCGATGGGAAGTGGAAGGCTGCGATCGCGAGACCCTGCTGGCCGAAAACTTGTCGGACGCGTCGCAGCCGACTGCCTTCCCGGATAGTCCGAGCGGTATCGTTGCCGACCTGATCGTTCAATCCGGCATTGGCCGCATCCCAATTGTGGAGCGTGAGACCCGAAAAGTGGTCGGCATTCTCTCTCGCCAGGATTTGCTTAAGGCCCGCCACAAGGTGCGTGCCGGTGAGACGGAGCGGACTCGGCATATCCGCCAATAGGAAGCGTTGGGGGTTGAATATATATCGCGTAGCGATATATTGGGAGGTGGAGAGGATGCGGGGGTAGACTGCAGGCGATCCATGTATCTCATTGGCAACGTATTTGAGGCTATCGGCCTCGTTTTGGGAAGCCTGCTGGTCGCCGGACTGGGGTGTTGGCTGGCATCACGCCTGGCGATCCGCTTGCACCATCAGCGCTGGGCTGCGCTCCTTATGCTGCTACTGCTGGCGGCCATAGCTCTGAGCGGCCTGACCCACAGCGGGTTTGTCAAGCTGAGCGTCGTGTACGGTCTACTGGGGGCAGCCATCCTGTGGTTTTCAACCCGGAACCACGAGCCGCGCACAAGCCTTTTTGAACGGGACGACAAGTGATGGCACTGCGATGCTGGACCTATCCCGCGCTTCTCGAGACTGTCGGCGCTCGGCGACGGCCAAATAGAGCCGCGCTACGCGTGTTGATCCGGCGTATGCGAAAAGAAGCGTTCCCCGGAATTATCGAGCCGGCACAGCGACGCCGAAAGGTTCGGCAGCTTATCAGCGCACTCGTCGGCAAGTAGGAAGCCCACGTTCAGGTGGGGGGATTGCGACACCGAGGACGATGGCGAAGCTTACCACAAATCCGGGGCTGTTTCTAAACCTGACGACTCTGACGTCGCATGACATTCGGAAATGCAAATATTCATCGCCGCCTGGCGCTTGACTGTAAGCGCGCATTTCGTAGCACGTTGCTTCCGGAGGCAGTGCGGCCATCATAGTTGGCGCTGGACGAGACAGGCCACCGCGACGACGTCGGCAGGTCAGGCGTGTTTTTCGAAGTTGAATGGCAGCAGGTCGTTGATATCGGCGCCGTGAGGTCGCAGGGGCAGTTCAGTGAGAACATGGCGTAGCCACGCGAGAGGCTCAACGCCGCAGGCCCGGCAAGTCAGCATCAGGCTGTAGGTGACGGCGCTCGCCCGTGCGCCGTCCACGGTGTCGCAGAA